>NZ_JBFOFG010000012.1:0-62078 GCF_040887165.1 Enterococcus sp. C65
TTTTTTATTTGGTTAGTTTTACTATGACGAATCATAAATCGTCGTAATAACTATCCTTCTAACAAATAAGTCTAGAGGGGACGACAAATGACAATGCGGATATTCTTCGGGCGTGCATTGAAAAGTATCTTTGGAAATCAAGTAAATTTGCCATTATATTTTTTTGGTTAAATCATTTTCCTCGAAATAGATAGTTAGGTTTAGAATAGTTAAAGTCCTTCGATAAGCTGAGTATAAGACATTTTGAATCCTCCTATGAATTGGTTTGTCAAATTAATTCTAAAGGATTCCAGGGTGTCTTTTTTACCCTTTTACATCATAAAAAAGATGTTAGTGACATTCACCAACATCAAAAAGTATAGAGCAAAAATCAAGCTTTGGGTGGTCGCTAACCAAATCGACACTACTTTTTTGAGGGGGTTTTTTTGAATCGCTCTTTTAAACGAGTTGGTAACAAGAAACTTAAAAGAGTAAAAGGTATCGATACAATGTACCAAAAAATCGTTCGGCCAATCCCATAGCGTTGATAAAGTTTTTGCAACATCAAATGGAGTAGCACTAACCCAGTGAATAAACTACTATAAAGGAACAAAGGATTATCGAGATGTGAGAGCGTCCTTAACGACATGATCATTGCAGGGTAAAAATAAAAGAAACCAGCAACTAAAGTGACTCGCCAATTTTTGGTGAAAGTACTGAGGTTCAATAGAAAGAAAAGCGCAGATAAAATGATACCTAGAGGAGGGAAAAGGCTGATTAAAAAAGCATAAATGGCTCCCCATAGAATCATTCCGGGACCTTTGATCAGTGCAACTAGCAGAATCAAGCTAAACAACAAAAGTAACTGTTGAGTGAAAGTAGCAAGAATAAATGTCCCAAACAAAATTAGCGTGAACCAATGCCAAAGTGATTGTTGTTGTGATTTTCTGGAAATGGCAAAATGATCCTTTAGGAAAGATGCTATTTTTGGGTAAGAACGATTAAAGTCCATCATTGGTCCTCCTTTATATAACCTACATTAATTATAAGTGAGGTGAATGGAGGATTCATAGGGCTAAGGTGGTATCTTTCAATAAATTTACTGAAAAAAATGATGGTAAAACAAAATATTCTCCGTTATACTGAAAATTATATTAAAAACTGCGGGGAAAAGGAGAATGTGAATGAAAGGCAAGTTAAAACGAGAGATCAACTTATTTGGCGCATTAGCAACTGTTATGGGAACTGTAATTGGGGCAGGAGTTTTCTTTAAAACAGCGGCTGTTACGGCAAGTACACAATCGACTAGTTTGACCCTATTGGCATGGCTATTAGGAGGATTTTTAACGATCTGTGCTGGTCTAACGGTAGCCGAGTTGGCAACTGCGATCCCAGAAACGGGTGGTGCAGTCAAATATATTGAAGCTGCTTATGGAAAATTACCGAGCTTTTTACTGGGGTGGTCCCAAAGTTTGATTTATTTTCCAGCGAATATTGCGGCGCTCTCGATTATTTTTGCGACACAAATGACGAACTTATTACAACTATCTACGGATTATCTTCTATTAATTGCGATTAGTACTGCTATTTCTGTTACTGGTTTGAATTTACTAGGAACAAAAGTGGGGACGACTGTCCAGTCTGCGACACTGATTATCAAATTGATTCCATTAGCTGTCATCGTTATTTGGGGACTGTTGACACCAGGTAGTGGAACGATCCAACTATTCCCATTCGAAGCAGGGAAAGATGTGTCTTTTGCAGAAGGATTAAGTAGTGCTTTATTAGCAACTTTATTCGCTTATGATGGCTGGCTTGGTGTCGGTGCAATGGCGGGGGAAATGAAACGTCCCGAAAAAGATTTACCTAAAGCAATTATTTTAGGGTTAAGTTTTGTAACAGTGGTTTACTTATTGATTAACTTTGTTTTCTTAAAAACTCTGCCAATTGATCAGATTGCAGGTAACCTTAATGCAGCATCTGATGCATCAGCAGTTATCTTTGGAAATATCGGTGGAAAGATCGTGACGATCGGTATCTTGATTTCTGTTTATGGGGCACTGAATGGGTACACGTTGACCGGAATCCGTATTCCTTATGCGATGGCTTTGGAAGGTGAGTTACCTTTTAGTAAACAGTTAACGAAATTATCAAAAAAATTCACAGTGCCATATGTTCCAGCACTTTTTCAATTAGTGATTGCGTGCATTATGATGAGTTTAGGTTCATTCGACTTTTTAACTGATATGCTAATTTTTGTTATGTGGCTGTTTAGCTTATTGATATTTATCGGTGTATTTGTTTTAAGAAAAAAACAACCAGACTTACCAAGACCATACAAAGTACCTTTGTATCCCGTGATTCCATTGATTGCAATCTTTGGCGCTGTCTTTATTTTAGGGATGACATTACTTACTCAAACAGCTTTGGCAATGATCGGGATCGTTGTCACATTACTAGGTATCCCAGTGTATTATTACAAGAAAAAACAAGACGAGCGTTAATTTAATAGTCATGTAAAAGGACTTAAGAGAGGAAACTTGCTTAAGTCCTTTTATTTACAACTAGAAATTTGCATTTCAATAAATTTGACCTGATTTTCGTCTTTCCTACTTCTGCCATAGCCACTTATATGCTAAAGTAATGAAGAAAAGGAGCGATAAAAAATGATATTTGATTCTCATACCCATTTGAATGCGGAACAATTTAATGATGATATTCCTGAAACTATTGAACGGGCCAAAGAGTTGGGCGTGACAAAAATGGCGGTAGTAGGTTTCGATACCCCAACGATCGAAAAATCATTACAGCTTAGTCACGATTATTCAAACATATATAGTATTATTGGTTGGCATCCTACTGAAGCAGGAAGTTATACTAAAGACATTGAGAAAAAATTACAAGAGCAATTAACGATGCCGAAAGTGGTAGCGTTAGGTGAAATCGGCTTAGATTATTACTGGATGGAAGATCCGAAAGAAGTGCAAGCTGAAGTTTTTCGTAGACAAATTGCGATTGCGAAAGAAATGAATCTGCCGATCAGTATCCATACCAGAGAAGCGTTAGCAGATACTTATCAAATTTTAAAAGAAGAAGATATTCGTGATATTGGTGGAATCATGCACAGTTTTAGTGGCGATTTTGAATGGGCCAAACGATTTCTTGATTTAGGGATGCACATTTCATTTAGTGGGGTCGTGACTTTCAAAAAAGCGCAAGATGTTCAAGAAGCAGCCACTCATGTTCCACTCGATCGATTGCTAGTAGAAACGGATGCGCCTTACTTAGCTCCAGTACCTTATCGTGGGAAACGAAACGAGCCAGGTTATACCCGTTATACAGTTGAAAAAATTGCCGAATTACGTAATCTTCCGATAGAAGAAGTGGCGCTCCAAACTTGGAAAAATGCTCATCGTCTATTTAGGATCGCTGAAAATGACTAAATTAAAAATCCAAGAAATTGTAGTCGTTGAGGGAAAAGACGATACTAGAAGACTCCAAGAAGTAGTCGACGTCGACACGATCGAAACGATTGGTTCAGCGATCAATGATGAAATACTCATGCAGATTGAACATGCGCAGGAAACACGTGGTGTAATCATCTTTACTGATCCTGATTTTTCGGGTGAGAAAATCCGCAAGACGATCATGGAAGTCGTTCCTCAGGCAAAACATGCTTTCTTACCTCGTCAACAAGCACGTCCCAAAAAACAAGGAAGTCTTGGCGTTGAACATGCTAGTGATGAGGCCATCTTAGAAGCATTGAAAAAAGTAATCACCCCATCTTTTGAGGAAGACGAAACGGAAATTACTAGACAAGTGCTGATTTCTCATGGTTTAATAGCGGGAGCGCAAGCAAAAGAAAAACGTGAAAAACTAGGGGACGAATTAAGAATTGGTTATACCAATGGGAAACAACTGGAGAAGCGTTTGAAAATGTTTCGAATCACACCAGAGGAATTTGCCCAAGCAATGAAAAAAGTGGAGGAACAACATGAGTGAACAGCGTGATATTGCGACACCTTCTAGAACAAAAGAAATCTTATTGAAACATGGATTTTCATTTAAAAAAAGTTTAGGTCAAAATTTTTTGACTGAGCCAAATATCTTAAGAAAAATCGTGGAAACTGGCGAAATCGATCAACAAACAAATGTCATCGAAGTTGGTCCAGGTATTGGAGCGTTGACGGAACAACTAGCACGTAATGCCAATCAAGTCGTTGCCTTTGAAATCGATGATCGCTTGATTCCTGTGTTAAAAGATACGTTAGCTCCTTATCCTAATGTGACTGTTGTTCATCAAGATATTTTAAAAACCAATTTAGATCAGGCAGCAACAACCTATTTTGAACAAGCTTTACCGATCAAAGTTGTTGCAAATTTACCTTATTATATTACGACACCGATCATGATGCATTTCTTAGAATCAGATCTGCAAGTAGAAGAAATGGTTGTGATGATGCAAAAAGAAGTCGCTGACCGTATTTCTGCTAAGCCTGGTACAAAAGCATATGGCTCATTATCAATCGCTGTACAGTATTTTATGGAAGCATCTGTTGCTTTCATCGTACCTAAGACTGTTTTTGTTCCACAACCGAATGTCGATTCAGCTATCTTGAAACTAACCAGAAGAAAGCAACCAGCTGTAGCGGTTACTGATGAAAAGGCATTTTTCCGATTGACAAAAGCAGCGTTTCAGCAACGAAGAAAAACATTATGGAATAACTTACAATCTTCATATGGCAAAGATGAAGCAACGAAAGCTTGGTTAACGACTAGTTTAGAAAAAGCTAACATCGATCCTAAACGTCGTGGAGAAACCCTCTCATTAGCTGAATTTGCTGCATTAAGTAATGCAATGGAAGAGCTGAGCGAGAAAAACTAAGTTCTTGCTCCCATCTGCGGAATCGATCTAATTCAATCAAGAAAGCAAAACGCCTAAAAGTCTAGCATGCTAGCTTTTAGGCGTTTTGTTTATCTAAGTCCAATAAAATGAGTTGGATAGTCATCACTAATTGAAAAATAAGTAAATGACTACTGTAACCCAATTCCTGTAATCTCAGTTTAAGATCATAATCGTTCATGTGTTTAAAATGGCTAACGGTTTGGACCGAAAAATAGTTTCTTATGAAAATAAATTTTTTAGAATAAAACGATACTATAATAAATGAACCCAATGAATTTTTAGAACTTATTTTGACTACTAAGGAGAAAGAAGGGTGAGCCCAGTGTACCTCGTTGTTTACATGTACATAGGGCGTACTTCTTTTTTGTATTTGTCTTTCATCTCTATAGACAAAAATAGAAGGAGAGGATGTAGCTAGCAGAGACTGTAGTTTAAAACATCTTTCTTGTATAAGCTTCATTCAAAATTTACTTTATCTGGTGTCGGATAATTGAATACATGAAAAAGGCTTATTCAACATTTTTCTGACCGATGTGTCTTGACACATCTTGTTGTTAAAGTTAAAATAAGACATCATAAAGGTGTCAAGACACATTAGGAGAGAAGAAAATGAAAAAAAAATCAGTACGATCCCTGACTATTTCTGCATTGTTGATAGCTATGGGGATTATTATTCCAATTGTCATGCCAAAAATCATGATTCCACCAGCTTCTTTTACTTTGGCTTCTCATGTACCCATATTTATTGCGATGTTTTTTTCACCAGGAATTGCTATTACCGTTGCTTTGGGTACGACATTTGGTTTCTTTTTGACCACACCAGTGATTATTGCGCTGCGTGCATTATCTCATTTGATTTTTGCTGTGATTGGTTCTTGGTATTTGCAAAAGAAACCAGAGATTGTCTTAAAAAATGGACAATTTACTTTAGCCAACTGGCGTTTCCAAAGTTTCAACTTTGTGATAGGTATCATTCATTCGATTGCGGAAATGTTAGTGGTTAGTGTCTTTTTCTTTGTAGGGAACATGCCAGAAACTTATTATTCTGAAGGCTATTTTTATACAGTCTTTATCCTAATGGGGATTGGTGGATTGATCCATAGTTTAGTCGATTACAATATTGCTTATTTCGTGGCAGGAACATTGAGCAAATACTTTGATATTCCAGTTTTCACTAAAGCTAAGCAAGTAAGTCAGAAGACACCTTCAACGAAATCAATCAAGAAAATGGCTTGAGAAAAAGGACCATTATCAATCAGTTTTTCCTCTTTAACTAGAGATAACTCCTTTAAAATGAATAAGCCGAAAGAGACTAGGACAAGTTTTGTCGCAGTCTCTTTCGGCTTATTTGTTATAATAGTACTAGTTTTTGGCATAGTTTCTGCTAAAACTTAAAGCAAAAGCTGATTTTTTAATTTTTATGGCAATCCGATCACTTCTTCAGTTGATTTGTCAAAGAAATGTCCTTTGCTGATATTGAATGCTAAGTCGACCATTTCCCCTGGTTTATGGAAGTCACGTGCATCGACTTTTGAAATAAATTCAGTTGTACCTGTTCGGGTATAAAGCATGGTTTCTGCACCTAACAATTCTGATACAACAACTTCTGAATGAACAACTGCTTCGGGTTGTGCTTCTAACACCACTTGTTCACTGTGGATATCTTCAGGGCGAATACCAAAAACAACTTCTTTCCCTTCATAGCCTTTTTCAACTAAAACTTTGTTTTTTCCTTCAGGGATTTTTAATTTTAAGCCATGACCGTCACTGATTACACCATTGTTTAAAGTAACGTTGAAGAAGTTCATTGCGGGTGAACCGATAAAGCCTGCGACGAACATATTGACCGGTGTGTCATACACTTCTTTTGGCGTACCGATTTGTTGGATAAAGCCATCTTTCATGATAACGATACGATCTGCCATCGTCATTGCTTCTGTTTGGTCATGGGTTACATAGATGGTTGTCGTTTCTAAACGTTGATGTAATTTGGCGATCTCAGCACGCATCGCTACCCGTAATTTTGCATCTAAGTTTGATAATGGTTCATCCATCAAGAAAACTTTTGCATCACGAACGATAGCACGTCCTAAAGCAACCCGTTGACGTTGTCCACCTGAGAGGGCAGCAGGTTTACGTTTCAAATATTCAGTAAGCCCTAAAATTTCAGCAGCATTTTCTACCCGTTTTTTGATGTCTGCTTTGTCATACTTTCTCAACTTCAACCCAAAAGCCATATTGTCAAATACAGTCATGTGTGGATATAACGCATAGTTCTGGAATACCATAGCGATATCACGATCTTTTGGTGCTACATCGTTCATTACTTTACCGCCGATGCTTAATTCTCCTTCCGAGATATCTTCTAGCCCAGCAATCATTCTTAATGTAGTTGATTTTCCACAACCAGAAGGTCCAACAAAGACAATAAATTCACGATCATCGATTGCTAAGTTAAAATCTGTGACGGAATAATTTTCTGCGTTGTCATATTGTTTGTATACATGTTTCAGTGCCATTTCTACCATGATTCATTCCACGCTTTCTGTTTAGTTTTAATGTTGAATTAAGTATAAATGAAAGCGTTATCTAAGAACAATGGCAACTTGAACAAGAATTGATTGTCTTTTTGGGCAATATGCTACACCTTGAGGTAGAATAGAGACTAGAGGAACAAGAGGTTGAGAGAGGAAAGGATGATCACTATGAAAATTGCTTTAATTGCTCATGACCGCAAAAAGCCCTTGATGATCAAGTTGACAACCGCCTATAAGGCAATCTTGGAAAAACATGAACTATTCGCAACTGGGACAACAGGTGGTAAAATCACCGAAGCAACTGGCTTAAAAGTCCATCGCTTCAAATCCGGTCCTTTAGGTGGTGACCAACAAATTGGTGCAATGATCTCAGAAGATCAATTAGACCTCGTGATTTTTCTGCGAGATCCATTGGCTGCGCAGCCTCATGAACCGGATGTGACTGCACTGATCCGCTTATCGGATGTTTACGAAATTCCTTTAGCAACCAATATTGGAACAGCAGAAGTACTGTTGCGAGGACTAGAAGCTGGCTTTCTGGATTTCCGTACTGTAGTTCATGAGTTAGAGAATCGACCGTTGTCTCTGGAATAAAATTCGTTATTTGCTATTGATCATCTGTTTATGATCGTTGGATGTGTGATTTTTCACGAACATGAATTACTTTTTATTCGGGAATGTATGTTTTTTTATTTACAGTCGTGTGTGATCTATGCTATAGTTTTGCTGGGAATGACTTCCCAAAAATAAACAGAGTAGAAAATAAAGCGTTAAGTGCTGAGAGGATGGGATGTTGCCTCTTTGACGAAGGACAAGTTGTTCGCGGTTTTATTTTCGCATTCGCTGCATGTAGGATGTAGCAGCTCTTAAAGGAGATGCTAAGAAATGAAGAAAAATCGGTTAGACGCACGCATGATCGCTATCATGGGATTGTTGATTGCTTTGATGGTCACTTTATCCCGTTTGGTATCGATCGAAACCCCTTTTGTGAAGATCAGTGTCACATTTATTCCACAAATGATCATGGGGATTTTATTTGGCCCGTTTTGGTCTGGAATTGGGGGTGTATTAGCTGACTTAGTAGGAATGGCGTTATTTTCAAAAACAGCTTTCTTCATTGGTTTTACTTTGAATGCCTTTATTGAAGGAGCAATTTATGGTTTCTTTTTTTATCGAAAAGAGATTACTTGGAAAAATTCGCTATTAGCTACACTTTCGGTCACGCTGATCATTAATTTGCTATTGACCCCTTTGTGGCTAGCGATGATGTATCATGTTCCATTATTTAGTTGGATCGTCTGGGCACCAAGGTTATTAAAAACAGTCGTTTGGATTCCTATTCAAACCATTGCGATGTATTACGTCGGACGTAGTATTCCATACAAAAAGATTTTAAGAAGTATGACTCTTCACGCAAAATAGTCAACTCAGAAACCAAAGAAGCAACCTTCCCATCCCAGAAGGTTGCTTCTTTTGCTTATTTATTGTAAGAAAGGAGACAATTATTTCTATAAAATAGTGAACAACGATTGAAAGAGATGATATATGGCCATACCACCTAGAATACTACTGATGATGGTCAAAAGGATTGTGACACTTTTAGAGGGCTTTGTTAATGAAAGATAGTAATAGGCAAGCCCAATTTGAAGATTGAAGTAGAAAATAGCACTTCCAGTTCTAAAATTAGGGAAAAGTGTCATAATAATATTTATACACAATGATATCTTTAACAATTCTTTGTACCAATTCTTTTTAGCCATTTAGGATAAACTCCTCGATTGCTTTTTCATTTTTTAGGCCAATTATTCGATCAATAACTTTCCCATCCACAATTTTTATTATGGCCGGGATAGAATTAATTCCTAAGCTGTCAGCCATTATTTCCAACTTATCCTCATTCTCTTTACGAGCGTGATCTGTATTATAATATCCCATAGATTGGTGCTGGTTGTTTAGTACTTTTCGCAAAATAGGCTCAAATTCTTTACATTGGGGGCATGTAGGTCTCCCTACATAAACAAATAAAGTATCCTTTCCATTCATTATTTTTTCTAAAGAAATACTATCCACTTCATATAAACCCTCTTTAGATGTTGCCATTTGAGTATAGACATATAAAATAGTAGGTAAACTACAAATAATTAAAATGAAACACATCAATTTTTTTGGATTAATATTTATCATAAACACAACCAGTTTATAATTTAAAACATGCGACTACTCCACCGATGGCACCACCAGCAAGAGCGACAAAACCTGTTATACAAGCAGCACATACTAATGGAACTGCAAGACAAGCAGCAGCACATGTAGGGGCAATGATGTTAGCAACTGCACGGCTTATTCCTAAAACAATTGCTAGACACGCTGCTTTTTCAGCCATTCCACGAGCTTGCTTCAAATGAAGAAACTCCCTTTGAACTTCTTGTAACTGTTTTTTCAATTCATTATTTGGTATAAATTTATCTTCAAGAATTTGGTGAGTCATTTCTTCGCCATTGGAAAATGTTCTAATCTCGAAAGTATCTTTTTCTGATTGAGTGATCAAAGATTCTTGGACTCCCTTAATGTTGTACATCATATCAAAGATTACCGTAACACTGCTGAATAGATTATAGTGTTCATTTGTGATTGGTACAGTCAATGAATAATAATCTTTATTTTCTCCATTTTCACTTATAATTTGTAACGCTGTAGCATTGTCCAATGTTAAATATTTTTCTGAAACATGTAATTGAATAGTAGAGTCAAGTTTAGATGAAAATACGTCCATTAGTTTGTTTTTTTCTTTCGAGCTAATTTCTTTTGCTGTTTCAGACAAAATGACCATATTTTTAACGATTGATGTAGCTTCTTTCGAATTTATACCAGGAACCGTCACTGGATTACTTTCAAAATAGGTACTAATCGTTTGTGTCATTGGCACATAGTCAGTCTCTTGAATCATCTCTGCATTGACAATCATAGAAAAGTTAGGAATGATAAAGGAAGCTAGAGTTATAACAGCAATAAGACTTATAATGAATTTGTTTTTTTAACATATTTTTTTAATTCCTTTCGATGATCCAGTTTAAGTAAAAAATAGTTACTCTTAGTCGTGTGAATTCTTACATAACATTTCTTTTTTGTACTTTGCAGTAAAAATAAGCACTTTATAACAATTTAGTGAATAAAACATAATCACCAAATAACTATATTCACAAATCTCCTGATATTTTCTCCTTTACTATTATTTAAAGCGCTTTTATTACTTGTATCCATAGTATAGAATGAAAACGAGTAAATTATTTTATATGGTATCAATAGTCACATTGAATTTAAAAAAGGAAGTGAACGACGAATGGAAATTCATGAATTACTACGTAAATTTCGAAAGGAAAGGGGTTTATCTCAAAAAGAGTTAGCACATAAAATAACTTCTAGAGAATCTTTAGTAAAATACGAAAGTGGTAAAAATCAGATTCCATTGATTCCTTTATTAGCTTTTTTAAAAAAGATGAACATTGAGTTAGACGAATGTTTATTTTATTTAAATAAAATAAACGGAAATCATCCAAGACAAAAGTTAAATCAGCTACTTAGTCAATTGGAAGATGTCCAGTTACCAATTGACGACCGATTAAGAAATTTAGAATTAGATATCAAAAAAACAAAAAGCATTGTTGATAAGCGGAATTATCTAATAGCTAAAGGCTATCAATGGCATTTACTACCGAATGATGAAAGAAAGTTTACCCTACATGATAAGGTTTATATCAAAGCGATCATGAACCATCTAGAAAAAGTAGCAGAATATGGTCGTTTTGAAATAGTCACATTTACTTCACTGGCTTTTCTTTTTACAACAGAATTTATTCAAATGCAAGCTTCGAAAGTAGAAAGAATGGGTGATAACGAAAATTTTCTCTCTTCACTTTGCACGTTGTATCATGTTCTCTTTCTTTTAATGCTAGAAAGAAAAGAAAGCGGCTATTCAAAAGAATATCTAGAAAAATTAAAGATGGTTCGAGGTAGACTAGTGACACCACAAAAAACAGAGGTACACGAAAGGTTTGACGATTTGCTACTGAATAGCTTGGTCGAGCGTACAGCTAATCCTAAGCAATTAACAGATTTTTTTATGGGGATTAGGTTAATTGGTGCAACTCAACTTGAAGAGGAGTTTCTTTTAGCTTTAAAAAAATATGAGAGACTTTATGGTCTTTCTCTTTTACCTTCAATTATAGAATAAAAACCGTTGGTAGTAAGGAAGTTTTGGGCAGCTAAGCTATTTAAAGATGAGCTAGGGATGAAATGTTTTGCTTTTGTTTTTTTATGAAGAAGTATAGTTTTGATAACCATTTACATATAAAGTGAGTCATGTCGCAAAGACGTTGTTCATGTTTTAGGAGTGAATGAATAGGTTCTTTTAATGCTTTTCTCTAATAAAATAATAACTGTCCCACAAAAGTTAGTGAAAAACTAGCTCTTGAGGGACAGTTACACTGATTTATTACAACTACTTTTTGATTGAGTTAACTATTTTTAGTAAACTGCGCTTGATATAGTTGATGATAGTACCCGTCTTTTTGTAGTAATTCATCGTGGGTACCCATCTCAACGATGGCGCCTTGCTCCATGACTAAGATTTGATCGGCATTTTTGATTGTCGATAAACGGTGGGCAATCACAAAGCTCGTTTTGCCTTCCATCATTGTTAAAAAGGCATCTTGAATTTTCTTTTCCGTCAAAGTATCGACTGAACTAGTTGCTTCATCTAGGATCAACATGGGAGGGTTGCTGATCATTGTACGGGCGATCGTTAACAATTGTCTTTGTCCGTCAGAGATTTTCAGACCTTGTCCGCCGATTTTTGTTGCTAACTTTTCAGGCAAGCGTTCCACAAATTCATACATATACGAAGCTTTGAGTGCTTGATTGATTTCTTCATCACTAGCATCTGGATTGCCATACTGTAGATTTTCTTTTAACGTACTGTCAAAGAGCCAAGTATCTTGTAAAACCATACCAAAGCTTTTTCGCAAGCTATCTCTTTGGATATCTCGAATATCATACCCGTCGATCGTAATGGTTCCACCTGTCGCATCATAAAAACGCATCAACAGGTTAACTAACGTGGATTTACCAGCACCAGTCTTACCTACAATCGCAATCGTTTGCCCTGGTTTAGCAACAAAACTGAAATTTTCGATCAATCGTTGACTTGGTTCATAAGAAAAGGATACATGATTGAACGCTACTTCACCTTTGATTGTTGCTGGATTCAACGCATAAGCATTAGGTTCATCTGGCGTTTCTTCGGGTTGATCGATGAGTTCAAAGGCACGTTCTAATCCAGAAAAAGCGGTTTGGATCTGTGTCGTGATTCCAGAAAGTTCAATAAACGGTTTAGAAAACTGACTAGAATAGATCGTGAAACTAGAGATCACACCGACTGTAATGGCTGAGCCACTTCTTAATGCTAGTAAACCACCAACTAATCCAATCGAAAGATAAGCTAAGTGATCCACAAAACGAGAAGACGGATTCGTCAAAGAAGAAGAAAATTGGGCACGTTGTCCTTTTTGATAAAGATCAGTGTTCAATGCTTGGAATTGTCGTTGATTCATTTCTTCTTGTTGAAAGGCTTTGACGATTTTTTGATTCCCAATCCGTTCGGTAACAAAGCCAGAGATATTCCCGATAATCTTTTGTTGATTGTCAAAGTCGTTTTGTGATGCACGGGCAACGATCCAACTCACAAGAAAAATGATCGGTGTGGAGCAAATCACGACGAGTGTCAATAACGGGCTAAGGCGTAACATAAATATAAAAGACAAGACGATGATAGCCACGCCGGCAAACATTTGGTTAAACGCCGCAGAGATCGCAATGGAAATATTATCCATATCGTTGGTAAAACGACTAACGATATTCCCGTGTGAATTTTGATCATAGTAACGAAGCGGTAATTTATTCAAACGTGCAAAGGCATCTTTTCTTAATTTTGCTACGGAAAGATAAGCCAAGCGATTACTTAAGACTTGGATTAGCCATTGACTGATCACGTTGATCAATACGATCCCGCCAAATAATAATAAGAGGTGGAACAATTGAGCAAATCGAACTTGACCTGCGCCGATCATTTGGTCAATACTTTGACCAATCTGTAAAGTCATTACCACAGTAGCGATCCCGTTGATGATCCCTAAAAGGATCGCAAACCAGATATCTTTTGAATAGGCTGTAAGGTAAGGAACGAATCGTTTGAGGGTTTTCCAGGATAATTTTTTTGTTTTCATCTTATTCTTCCTCCTGTGATGCGACGATTTCGCGATACTCAACGGAATCCTTCAATAAATCTTCATGTTTCCCTTGCGCAACGATCTTTCCTTGATCCATCACGAGGATCTTATGTGCTTCTTGAATCGAGCGGATTCGTTGAGAAATAATAATGACTGTCGTATCTAATGAGGTTTGTAATGCTTTTCTTAAGTTAAGATCGGTTTGATAATCTAACGCGCTTAAAGAATCATCTAAAATCAATAATTCAGGTTTGGCAATTAACGCACGTGCAATCGTTAGCCGTTGTTTTTGACCGCCAGAAAAGTTTTTTCCGTTTTCCATTACCTTTGTTTCTAATCCTTTAGGAAGTTGTCGAACAAAATCTTCTGCTTGAGCAATTCTAAGAGCTTCCCAACATTCTTCATCTGTGGCATCTTCTTTTCCCCATTGAAGGTTTTCACGGATGGTTCCAGTGAATAGAACAGCGGTTTGAGGAACTTGTGAGATTTGGCTTCTTAAAGGATCAAGTTTCCATGAGCGAACATCCACGTCATCAAAAGCGACGGAACCTGCGCTGACGTCATAGAAACGTGGAATCAATTGAGTTAAAGTTGTTTTTCCGCTACCGGTTGGTCCAATGATCCCCAAAACCGTGTTTCGTTTCAAAGCAAAAGTAATGTCTTGTAAAGATAATCCTGATTTTTCAGTATAACGAAAGTCGACATGTTCAAATTGAACGATATTTTCGGATTGGAAATTCGGTGTCAAGGCATCTTCTGCATCTGTCAGTGTAATGTCAGTTTCTAGGACTTCTTTGACCCGATTACCTGAAGCTTCGGCCCGGGTAAAGATAACGACCAGGTTAGATACGACGATCAATGCCAGTAACATTTGATTCATGTAATTGATCAACGCAAGGACTTGACCTTGTTGTAAATGTCCGATATTGACTTTGATCCCACCAACAGTCAATAAACAAATAATACCGATATTCATGATCAATGTGGTAGCCGGTGATAAGAGAGCTGAGATGTTTGAAACACGTAAATAGTTTTTAGCTAATTCATCGGTGTCCTCATCAAAAGTATCAATTTCTGTTTTTGTGCGGGAGAATGCCCGAATTACACGAACACCGCTTAGATTTTGACTAACCGTTTCATTTAAACGATCCAGTTTTTCTTGGACTTTTTGGTACAGTGGAATTGTTTTTTTGATGATAAAGTATAAAATGATTGAAAAAATCGGTAGGATAGCTAAGAAAAACAAGCCGATTTCCCAGTCAATCACAAAGGCCATGACGACTGAACCGATACTTAGAAATGGCGCACGGATCAATAAACGGATTACCATGGCTAATGCTAATTGGAGTTGGTTGATGTCGTTCGTCATTCGAGTGATCAATGTATCTGTACCAAAATGATTTAATTCGCTATGTGAAAAGGAATTGATTTTCTTGATTAGTTGATTTCTAAGCTCAGTACCAAATCCTTGTGAAGCTATTGAAGCATAATATTGACAAATGATCGCACAAATCAATCCAACAACTGACATCACGACCATCCAGATCCCCATTTGGATGATCACACCACGATCATTCATCTTTAGACCGTTATCAATCAATGAGGCCATCAATAATGGCAAAATCAATTCAAAGACAGCTTCTAAGAATTTAAAAACGGGACCCAGAATGATTTGTTTACGGTAATCTTTTGCATAACGCAATAACTGAATCATATGATTCCTCCTAAAATATATTTACCATTAGCTAAGAGAATTTTTAAGAAAAAGCCAAATAAATTTTCTCGAATTTTTTTCTTAGCTACTTAAACGGTAGGCATGGATTTAAGAGAAAGGGGAGTCAGTTGAAAGAAATTTCTGTCTATTTTACATTGATGACCCTTTTTCTTAAACGAGTACTTTCCTATGTATAAGTAGGTACTCTCACATTGTATCTTATGAAATTTAGAATGAAAAGTGAATAAGCCTTTTCATAAATGAAACTTTGAAGTGAATTAGCAAAAAAAGTCATTGACGAATCTCGTTTGTTTCTCCTTCTTTTTAGATAAAAATAGCTATTGACAAAATGAATGCGTTTCCTATGATGGAGAAGAGGTGAGAGAATGTTAAAAGAAGAAATCCAAGATTATTTAGAAAATCAAACGGCATTTATCGATTTAGCACAATTAAGTGATGTTTTTACAGCGAAATATTTAGCAGCATACTTTAAAGTGAAACGTAATACGGTCAGTCATTATCTTAATCAATTAAATGAAGCTGGCATTTTGGTTAAGATCAATTCTCGTCCGGTCTATTACTTTCATAAAATGGCTTTTGAACAGCAATTTTTTGCTTTAAGTAAAACGTATTATGCCTCAACTGAAGAAATTAGGGCTGAACAGCCTATTTTTTCAAGAAGTAAAGATCTTTTTTCTTTAGTGATCGGTCACGAAGCAAGCCTGAAAGAAAGCATTGAACAAATCAAAACAGCTCTTTTTTATCCAGATGGTGGGCTACCTGTGTTATTAACTGGAGAAAGTGGTACAGGGAAAAGCTTCTTAGTCAATATCGTTTATCAATACTGTTTAGAACATGATCTCTTACCAGAAAATGCGCCTTTCGTGACGTTGAATTGTGCTCAATATGCCGACAATCCAGAATTGTTGACGAGTAATTTATTTGGATATGTCAGTGGAGCATACACCGGTGCGACACAAGATAAGGTTGGCGCTTTTGAGGCAGCCGATGGGGGATTATTATTTTTAGATGAAGTTCATCGACTTAGCCCTGAAGGACAAGAAAAATTGTTTACGTATCTGGATCAAGGGATTATTTATCGAATGGGAGAAACGAATCAGGGGAAAAAAGTCGATGTTCGGCTCTTCTTTGCTACGACTGAAGAAGTCACCAAACATTTTCTGCCCACTTTTATGCGTCGGATTCCTTTTAAGATTGATCTGCCTTCTTTACGTGCTCGTGGAAAAGAAGAACGATTGGAGCTGATTTATTCTTTTTTCTTAAATGAACAAAGAAAAATCGAGCGTCCAATGAAAGTGAGTGGTCAAGTGCTATCATTATTGACGAACCAAAGTTTTTCAGGCAACATCGGTGAATTGAAAAATAGCGTAAAAGTAGCTGTAGCCAAAGCATTCGCTGAACAAAAAGAGGAAGAGAGCCTATCGATCAAACTCCAACATTTACAAAGATATCTTTTGAAGGTTCCCCATCAAGACAGCCCAGCCCAATCAGCTGTGTGGATCACTGAGAAAAAAGAATTAGCTCATTTGGTTGAAAAAAGACAACCAGAACAGGAGCGAATGATCCGCTGCTTTGAACAACTATTATTGACCTTTAAGAAAAATGGCGCAACAGTAAGTAACTGTGAGGAAAAATTAAAAGAAGAAGTCGTTTATTTATTTGATTTTTTACTCTTTGAAACGAGTCGCCAAGAAAAACATGAACTACTAGTCTACTGGTTGCACTCCATTCGAGAAACGCTAAAACAAATGGAAAGTGCCTATCAGATCAAGTTTGATGGTAACAGCGTATATGCGCTAAGTTATTATCTCTATCAAAGAAGCACAGTAAAGTGGTTACCAGAAGATGGAGAAATCGAACAATTGATCAAGGAACTAGACCGCCAGTTAGAACTAATGTATCCAGCAAACTATCACTACGCCCATCGGATCTTGGAATTGACACAAGCTAAGTTAGATTTAGAAGTTACTTTATTAGATCATATTTTATTAACGATCTATTTGAGACGGACGAAATGGACAAAAGAACAAAGTGTGCCTAAAGCAATCATTGCTGCTCATGGTTATGCTACCGCTAGTAGTATGGCAAACGTCGCTAATCGACTGTTGGGAAATGATCTGTTTGAATCCTTTGATATGCCCTTAGATGTGACCCCCCAACAAATTGCGGATGAAATGATCGATTACAGTAATCGTCATGATATCTCTAATGGACTGATCATTTTAGTTGATATGGGCTCGCTAAAAGAAATCCATCAACTATTCAAAGATCAGGTCTTTGCCCCAATCGTTATTTTGAATAATGTGACAACACCATTAGTTATCAGTATTGGAGAAAAAATGCAAAAAATGACTGATCTGGAAGAAATCGTCAAGGAAGCGGTGGCCTCCTTGGAAGCAGAGTGGACGATCATTTACCCTCAAAAAAATAAACAAAAAGCATTACTGATCACTTGCATGACGGGGATCGGAACGGCTGTCCATATGAGTGAACTACTTGAAAAAAGTTTACCAGCAAACAGCGCACTTAAAATCATCCCTTATGAATACCAAGTATTAACACAAAGAAAATTAACGGAATCGGTTTTTTCGATGTACGATGTGATTGGCATCATTGGGACAACGAATCCTCAAATCGACACGATGCCATATCTTTCGTTAGAGTCATTGATTTCAGGAGAGAAAATGGATGAACTTGTTCAATGGCTGGCTCCTATTTTTTCATTGAAAGAACAAGCTAACTTTGATCAGCAATTTGTCCGAAATTTTTCATTAGAAAAAGTACTGGAGTCGGTGACGATCCTTGATACAGAAAAAGTGATGACAGAAATCGAGTTGTTTATGCGTGAATTGGAGATGCGTTTTGATAAGAACATCACGACGCCACAAAAGATCGCCCTTTTTGTCCATGTCAGTTGTTTGATCGAGCGATTGATCAGGCAGATCCCGATTGAAAGTTACCATGGTCAAGAACAGTTGTTACAGTGTCAAAAAGAAACCTTGGATCGAATCAAAGAAGCATTTAGTGTCATCGAAGAACATTATAGTGTCACGATCCCACCATCAGAAGTCGCTTATATTTATGATATTCTCGAAAATGTAGAGGATAAAATAGGCTCAGAAGAAGAATTTTAATCGTAAGCAAGATACCGCCACTATGTTGGCACGTATCTTGCTTTATTTGTAGTGAGAGTAAGAAAGAGGTGGAAACATGGAAAGAACAATTATTCTAGCCTCCCATGGACGTTTTGCTTCAGGGATTTTAGATTCTTTGGAACTTATTTTTGGTAAAACGCATTCGATCCTAGCGTTAGATTGCTATGGAACTGAAACGTTTGATTTAGCAAAATCAGTGCAGCAATTGATCAACGATCATCAAGGGCAAGAGTTGATCATCATCACTGACTTATTTGGTGGCAGTGTAAACAATGAATTTTTGCAGTACATTAACCGACCGAATATCTACTTGATTGCTGGTTTGAATCTGCCATTGTTGATCGAGATTGCCACAAAAATTGAGACAGCTGATTCAATCGTTGAATTGATCCATCAGGTATTGAATGATTCAAAAGAAATGATCCAATTTTGTAATGAAAGTATCGAAAAAAAAATGGAAGAAGAAGAATTTTAGGAGGGATTGGAAATGATTATTTTAACAAGAGTCGATCATCGTTTATTGCATGGTCAAGTCGCTTTTTCTTGGACACAATCAATTGGGGCAGATTGTATTTTGATCGCAAATGATGATGTGCCAAACAATGAAATACGCAAAACAACCATTAAGTTGGCAAAGCCACAAGGAGTGAAACTAGTGATCAAATCGATTGAAGATTCGATCGCTGCATTACAAAGTGGCGTAACGGATAAATATAAACTATTTATCGTAGTAGAGTCTGTGAGAGATGCGTATCAATTAGCAAAAGCTTGTCCACAGATCAAGCAAATCAATTTAGGTGGGATTAAAGCAAAGGAAGGAACGCGGAGTCTAGGTAAAGCGGTCAACGTATTACCTGAAGAAGAAAAATTGTTGGAACAAATGATCGCTGATGGGATAGAAGTAGAAATTCGTCAAGTACCAGCAGATAAAAAAATAGCAGCAAAGGAAGTCTTATGAGAAAGGAAGAATAAAAGATGATCCTACAAGCAATTCTTTTAGGTCTGGTTGCCTTTATTGCGCAATCAGAGTATGCGTTAGGAACTTCCCTGCTTTCTCGTCCGATCGTAACGGGATTATTTACAGGGATTGTTTTGGGAGATGTAAAAACAGGTATTATTATGGGAGCAACTTTGGAATTAGCTTTTATTGGTTCATTTTCAGTTGGAGCATCGATTCCACCAGACGTTGTGACCGGTGGAATCTTAGGAACTGCATTTGCCATTACTGCAGGAGCAGGAACAGAAACAGCATTACTATTAGGTTTACCAATTGCGACACTTACCCTTATTTTAAAAAATGTTTATTTAGGACTATTGATTCCGATCATGAACCACAGAGCAGATCGTTATGCGGAGGATGGGAATTATAAAGGGATCGAACACATGCACTTATTAGCTGGTTTCGGCTTGTCATTGATGCTTGGTCTGGTAGTCATGATTTCTTATTTAGTCGGAAGTCAAACGATCGGGAATCTCTTAGCGAAAATACCAGATTTTGTGCAAAACGGCTTGACCGTTGCAACTGGGTTGATTCCAGCACTTGGATTTGCCATGCTGGCACGTTTATTGATCAATAAAAAAGTAGCACCTTATTTCTTTTTAGGCTTTGCTGTAGCAGCTTACTTAGAGATTCCAGTAACAGGTATTGCCATCTTTGGGGCGATCTTAGCCGTCATTGTCGTCAATATCATGAACGTACGTCAAGTATCCGTTCAAACTTCAGCAGGGGAGGTAGAAGAGGATGAAGACTTCTAATCAAGAAGAACACAAAGTGACCAAAAAAGAATTGAATCAGGTCTTTTGGCGCTCATTTCAAATGGAATTTTCATGGAACTATGAAAGACAGATGAATATGGCCTATGTCTTTGCCATTATTCCCATCTTGAAAAAGCTCTATCATACCAAAGAAGAAATGTCAGCGGCGCTTAAACGCCATTTAGAGTTTTTTAACACGACACCACATATCGTGACCCTGATCTTAGGGATCAATGCAGCGATGGAAGAAGAAAATAAAAATGACCCAGAATTTGATGTAACAGCTATCGATAGTATCAAGACCTCACTGATGGGACCTTTAGCAGGGTTAGGCGATTCATTCTTTTGGGGAACGTTGCGTTTGATCGCGACGGGTGTTGGGACTTCACTAGCACTACAAGGAAATATTTTAGGACCAATTTTATTCCTTTTGATTTTCAATATCCCTCATGTTTTGTTTCGTTACTTGGCAACAAGTTGGGGCTATCGACTAGGTACTGGATTTTTAAAGAAAATCCAAGCAAACGGAATGATGGAAAGTTTAACGTTAGGTGCTTCAATCATTGGATTGATGGTAGTTGGCGGGATGACTGCGACGATGATCGATATCAATATTCCTTTGAAAATCGGAACAGGTGAAAATGCTGTCACGGTTCAAAGTATTTTTGATGATATCGTTCCTCATATTTTAAGTTTAGGTGCCTTTGGAGCAGTCTTTTATTTATTGAAAAAAGAAGTCAAACCATTGATGATTTTGATTGGATTAGCTATTTTTGGGATTGCTGGTTCATGGATTGGTATCTTTTAGAAAAGGAGAGAACAAGATGGTCACAATGCTTGATTATATTCATGAAGAAAAAACAGCTTTATCAGCGATTCTTGAAAAGAATGATTCGTCACTTCATGTGTCTTATCAAAACATGCAACACGTTCTGATTCTGGCGACAGGTTCTTCGTATAATGCTTGTCTTGCTGCAAAGCCGGCACTAGAAAGCTATGGAGACATCACTGTGGATATCCAAGAACCTTATCATTTTAATCATTATGGGAAATTGTCAGAAGAAGTTGATACAGTCATCGCTGTTTCTCAAAGTGGGAAAAGTGCTTCGACAGTCGATGCCATTCGAAAGATCCGATCATCAAAACGACGGACGATCGCTTTAACTGGAGATGATCAAAATCCGATCACCAAAGAAGTGGATCAAGTGATTGACTTGAATATGGGCGTGGAAAAAGTGGGGTTTGTTACCAAGGGCTATTCAGCAACCGTTCTTCAGTTGATTCTCTTAGGTCTAGCGATTGGAACCAGTAAAGACAGAATAACAGCAGCGCAAAAAGAAGAAAAACTAGTTCAACTAAGAGAAATCGTGATGAAAATTCCTCAGATCATTGCGCAAACAGAACAATTTTTTGAAAAAAATGAAGCACTCTTTCGTGTAGCAAAACGATTTATTGCGATCGGGTATGGACCGAATTGGGGAACAGCAAAAGAGTTTGAAACCAAGTTTACAGAAACTGTTCGGGAACCTTCCCAAGGCTTTGAATTAGAAGCATACATGCACGGTCCGTATTTAGAAGCCAATCCTGGTCACATCCTATTCTTCCTGGAAACCGATAGTGATAGTCAAAAACGTTCCCAGCGATTAGCACAATACATGAAACAATATGTTGGACAGGTCATTGTTGTAACGACTGAAGGAGAAACGACTGAGAATCAGCTTAGTCTGGGAATCACTAGCGAAGAAGATCTTTCTGTTTTAGCTTTAGTTGTACCGATCCAAGTTTTGGCTTATAAAATTGCAACTGCCAAAGGGATCGATTTAGGACAAAGAATTTTTGATGATTTTGATGAAGTATTAAAAAGTAAAATTTAAGAGGTGGAGACTATGTTAAAATTCAATGAACAAAAACAAATCGAGGATATCAATGGGGCGCTAGCTTTACGTCCGCAAGTGGAACAAATCATTGACGGATTGGGAGAGGGATTCGATGCAATTTATTATTTAGGAATCGGCGGAACCTACGCGTCAGCGATGCAAGCTGTGACTTATATGAATGGTAAAAGTAACCTACCTGTTTATGTCCAACATGCAGCAGAATATTACACAACTGGCAACAAACGCCTAACAGAAAAATCAATTGTTGTCTTGTCTTCAGTTACTGGTACCACGCAAGAAGTCGTGCAAGCGGTCAAAGAAATCAAAACAGTGGGTGCGACACTGATCGGGTTTATTGATACAAAAGAGAGTATTCTCGCTGAACTTTGTGACCATACGATCACTTATCCTGCACCTGGAACCGAACAAATCAAATTCTTTATGGTCGCAGATCGTTTGATGTATAATCATGGCGAATTTGAAGACTACGAAACCTATTATCAACAATTAGAAGAGCACTTAGCAGTTGGCTTAGTCGAAGCCGAAAAACAAGCAGATGCTTTTGGATTAGCGTTTGCTGAAAAACATCGTCACGATTCGATGCACTATTTTATCGGTGCTGGGAACCAATGGGGCGCTGTCTATTCTTATGCGATGTGTTATTGGGAAGAGCAAAGTTGGTTGCCTTCTAAATCGATCCACGCTGCTGAATTTTTACATGGTACGCTAGAAGTGATTGAAGAAACGACACCAGTGACGTTGTTCTTAGGAGAAGATGAACAACGTGTACTTGCAGAAAGAGTCGCAAACCTATTACCAAAAATCTGTGCAAATTATACATTGATTGATACAAAAGACTATCCAATTGAAGGAATTGACGAAAGTTATCGTGGACGTGTCCTTTCTTATTTGCTGATGCATGCGGTGACGCAACGAATCGATGCGCATATCGAGCAATTAAATTGTCACCCCTTAGAAATCAGAAGATATTACCGTCAATTTGAGTATTAAGCGACACAATCAGTTCTAAGAGGAACGATTTCGTAAAATAATAAAATAAAACATACCAATATGAATCGTCTGTCAGTGAAATAAACGGTTCATGCTGGTATGTTTTTTGGTTATGACATGGATCAAGTGAGCGATTTGATCCGTGTGTTGATATGTTGATAGAAGAATTTTTATGAATTGTTTGATAAGTCAGTTAAGAGATTACGAGGTTGGATATTCGCATCAATCACATTGTAAAAGGCATTTGAAGTATCATTCACATCCCAAACGGCTAAGATGACATGATAACCGAGATGATCACTTGGAATAGTGATCGTGTGTGTTAGATTTGTGTCAGCATCTTTCCCGTGACCGTCTACCTCACCTATAAATTGAAATTCATCGCGGGATAATGGTTTGTTTGGATTCCAATTATTTTTCGTGATATAGTAATGCCATTTAGCTGTTTTATGCGCGGCAGTATAAGACCAAGTGAATTTCGTTGGACCAGTTGAAAGGTTTTGTTTTGTCCAAATAGTAGCAGTTTGTTTGTCTAATTCAAATCCTTTGGCACCATTTGCGGAAGCAATTTTTCCATCTGCAGGTCCACCATTTGGGAATCCTTTAGGTGCTTCTAGTGATTGTGGCTCAGTAATTATTTCACCGTATTTTTCAAGAGCTGCATGCCAATTCTTCCTACTGTCTAATTCTCCTTGATAGGCACGACTGATAGGTTTCTCCACATAACCGTGAGCAGCCACATTAACTGTCGATAAGGCAGTTAAACCAGTTGTTGCTAAAACGAGTCCTAATCCTACGACTAAACTTTTTTTCATCTTGATTCCCTCCATCAATTGCTTATTACGTGAAATAAATTTTTTCACAAAAATAGTATAAAACGATAGGAGAAGAGGGTTAAATATTGTTTGTTATTGCAACAAAAAAAGTATGGTTCCTAAAAAAGTTCGCTCAGTTCGCTATCATGAAAAAGCGTTCGATAAAAGATAACTTCTTTCTGATACGCTCTTATTATTGATGAGTGGCAAAAGTGAAACGAAAAAGATCCCACGATGTTGAGCCTAGCAATACTAGAACTACCCATCGTGGGAAAGATTGAGCAAATGTTTTCAATAAACAGTAAAGAAAATGAAGAATGATTGATTGTTCAGTTAAAGAGAATCACATGGATTCATTTAAATCATTTAAGATACTACGAGGTTGGATATTCGCATCAATGACATTGTAGAAGGCATTTGATGTATCACTTACATCCCAAACTGCTAAAATCACATGATAACCTATCCGGTCATTTGGAATCGTAATGGTGTGAGTTGGACTCGTGCTAGCTTGCGCACCTTTTCCTTGGACTTCGCCGATCAATTGAAGTTCATTGCGAGAAAGTGGTTTATTCTGGTTCCAACCTGGTTTAGTGATATAGTAATGCCATTTACTAGTTGGGTGTGATTGCGTATACTTCCAAGTGAATTTTGTCGCTCCCCCTGTTAAATTTTGTTTCGTCCATAGACTAGAAGTTTGCTTATCTAATTCAAATCCTCTTGCACCATTTGCAGAAGCGATTTTTCCATCTGCTGGTCCACCTTTAGGGAATCCCTGAGGAGCTTCTAGTGATTGTGGTTCATTAATGATCGGACCATATTTTTGAACTGCGAAATCATAGCCAATGTTTTCTTTATCCAATTGACCTTGATAGGCACGGCTAATTGGCGAGATAACATAACCATGTGCTGAAACATTGACGGAAGATAATGTTGTCAATCCTGTCGTTGCTAAAACCAAACCTAACCCTAATAAAGAACTTTTTTTCATATTATAACTTTCCTCCAAATAATTTTTATGAAAAGGTTTTCTTTTCATGGATTTAGTATAACGGGGAGAACAATAAGCTTAGATTGTTTGTCTAGCATTACAACAAAAATAACATCTTCCGGTTCGTAATTGTTAATTAGCTTTGTTTTGTAAACTGCTTTCAATCAATGAATTTTTGAGATTGCTAAAATATTCTTTAGCATTAGTCAAATCTAACCACTCAAAAAAACGAAGACCCTTTTCGATTTCCGAGATGGCTGAATGATCGCCATCTGCTAATCGATCCAAAGCCGCAAATAATTTATACTGGGCAAGATCAACTGACTGTTTGTGGTTTTGCGTTAATCTTTTCAGTTCGCATAGAAAAAGTTTTCTAAGAATCGCAGAATGACGGTTAAATGAGAGGCGTAAACCATTAAGAATAAAATTAGAGAAAAGTTCTGAATAGTAGGTAGCGTCTATGTACGTTTTCATTTTTGATACACTGGTTTGAAAGAGATGGATGATGTATTGATCATCAAAAATAAACAAACAGTTTGAAAAAATCGTTAGTTCAAAATGTCCTCAGGTTTCAATTTTTTCAAGATAATTTTTGATCACAAAAATTTCTTCTTCTATTTTCAAATTGGTATCAGTATGGTTGTAGAGGTAGTTCATAATCAATTTTCGTTGGGCATAAATCAAACGATAGTAAATGCTGCCTGTTTTTTCGTATTCGTTTAGTAGTTCTAATTCTTGTTCGTGAGTGATTTTTTTGGATGAGATGAGATAGTTGGTCAATTTTTGTTTATTCGTAAGTGAATTGCTATTAAGAAGAAATTGATACTCTTCTAAAGTAATGTTCATTCGTTCAAGGTAGTTAACTAATAGTTCAAAACTGATCTTTGTTCCTCTTGATTCAAACGCAGCAAGGGTTCCTCGTTGTGAGATACCTCGTGTCAACTGTTCTTGTGTTAAGCCACGTTCTTTTCTTAACTTACGAATCAGAGACGAATGGTTAGTCATATTTTTATCCTCCTAGTGTTTTTTTATATATATTGTAGATGTTTTTTTAAATATATCACAAATGTAATAAAATTTAAATAAAGCGTCATTTTTGCGCGCTTTTAAAGAAAAAGTGCGTAATCGATTATTTGGGTGTTGCAATACTATGCAAATAATTGTAATCGTTTTAATTGATGGTGTAATATGTTATGTAATAAAGAATAATGGAGGCGGTTTGATGAAGAAAAAACTAGTATTATTTTCTGTAGGTGTGTTTAGTGCAATAGTAAGTGGAGGTACGACGGTTTTTGCAGCTGATGCAGCAGACACGATGCCTGACCTCGCGAATAAACAAATTGCAGTCGGATACTATCATAACTGGCAAGCGGAACAAGGCGCAGGCTATCAAGGAGGTCGTCCAGCCGACATTGATTTGGCCAAAATAAATCCTTTTTACAATGTAGTGACGGTTTCGTTTATGAAAGGAGAAGGGATTCCTACTTTTAAACCTTATAATATGACGGATCAGGCCTTTCGTGAAAAAGTAGCAACATTGAATGCGCAAGGGCGAGCAGTCATTATTTCTCTAGGAGGAGCAGATTCACATATTGAATTACATCGTGGCCAGGAACAAGCTTTTGCGAATGAAATCATTCGGTTAGTAGAAGTATATGGCTTTGATGGATTAGATATTGATTTGGAACAAACTGCGGTGGCTGCTGGGGATAATCAAACAGTCATTCCGGCGGCATTAAAAATCGTTCGTGAGCATTACAAGAAAGAAAACAAACATTTTATTATCTCAATGGCGCCTGAATTTCCATACTTAAGAACAAATGGAGCATATGTACCATATATTACAGCTTTACAAAATGAATATGACTTTATTGCCCCTCAATTGTATAATCAAGCAGGCGATGGGATCAGTGTTGGGACGGAATGGATTGCCCAAAACAATGACAATAAAAAGTATGAATTTTTGTACGGGATTTCAAAATCATTTAATGAAGGAAGCGGTGGCTTTATCCAAATTCCGGCAAGTAAACTAGCTCTAGGGATCCCAGCTAACGAAGATGCCGCAGCGAATGGCTATGTTAAAGATCCTTCAAAGGTCTACCAAGTATTTGAACAAATGACAAAAGATCAAACGCCATTAAAAGGAATCATGACATGGAGTGTCAATTGGGACGAGGGCAGAAATAAAGCTGGGATTGCCTATAATCAGTCGTTTGCGAATGCTTATCAAGGATTGTTCAAAGAGCAAGTACCAGATACTGAGAAACCTTCTAAACCAGAAAATTTAAAAGGAACTGCAACGCAATCAAGCATTTCATTAAGCTGGTCAGCTTCTACTGATAATGTGCGTGTTTCTCATTATAATATTTATCAAAACAAACAACTCATTGGCACTAGTAACACAACCAATTATACGGTGAGCAACTTATCCCCTGACACAACCTATTCATTTACGGTTGAAGCAGTCGATACATCAGGAAATCGCTCAACATCGTCTGACGTATTAACGATCAGAATACAAGCTGGTTCACAATTACCAGCCCCTTCGATGCCAACTGGTTTAGTAGTAAAAGGTGTATCGCAAAACTCTGTGACACTCGGTTGGTCTGCAAATGATCCGAAAGAAGAGGTCATCGGCTATGAAATCTATCGAAATGGAACGCTAGTGACAATAACGAAGTCACCAACTTTCGTAGATACTGGTTTAACTCCTGACACAACGTATACTTATCAAATAGCAGCTGTTAACATTTCTGGTATTTCTAAGAAAAGTCAACAAGTGACAGCGAAAACGACAGCAGATAATCAAGCAGAAGAATGGAAAATTGGGAAATTATATAATATCGGTGATATTGTGACCTATAAAGGAAATCTTTACCGTTGTCGTAACATCCACATGGGACAAATCGGTTGGGAACCTGATGTAGCTTTAGCATTATGGCTGAAGATCAGTTAATAAAGTTAACAAAATAAAAAAAGAGTCAGAGTGCAGTATGTCAGGGCTATTACAATGAGGATGTAATGAGGACATAGACATATAAGGCGCACTCTGATTTTTTTACATAAAATTGTCAGAATCAAAATATAAGATAAGCCACGCAACCATTTTACATGCTCTGATCTAAATAGTTATTTTCAGTTGTTCAGGATGAGAGAATAAACAAAAGAAGAAAACACACAGTTCAATCTGAATTCTGGTGTTTTCTTCTTTTATCATTTAGTAACGATCGTACAAAAGTGATGGGACAAACGATGCAACCCATATCGCTGGAATAAAAATAACTGAAACATTAATTAAAATGGCGGTGTAACAGACCACATATTCTAGCCCCCCTTTCTAGTTGATTCAATGATTATTTATATGATAATTATAACGCTTTGAATGACATAAAATTAAAATGTATCTTAATACAACAATGTCAAGTGTTAAACAAACTGTTAAAACGGGAAAAATAGTTTTCAACATTTAGAGTATCTATACTATAATAGTTACTATCAACTATTTGGAGGAATATCAATGAAACAAAAAATTGCAGTTTTAGGCCCAGGCTCTTGGGGGACTGCTTTAGCGCAAACCTTAGCAGAAAACGGACATGATGTTCGTATTTGGGGAAATGTTCCTGAACAAATCGATGAAATGAATCAGTATCATACAAATAAACAATTTTTACCTAACCTAAAAATTTCCGAAACGATTATCGGTTATAAAGAATTAGCAGAAGCAGTGAAGGATGTCGATGCGGTTTTATTCGTTGTACCAACGAAAGCCATTCGTTCAGTTGCTCAAGAATTGATTGAGAAAATGAATACTAAACCAATCATCATTCATGCAAGTAAAGGGTTAGAGCAAGGAACACATAAACGCATTTCTGAAGTTATTGCTGAAGAGATTCCAGAGGAAAAAAGAAAGGCAATCGTCGTGCTTTCTGGACCAAGCCACGCGGAAGAAGTTGCTGTTCATGATATTACGACCATTACTGCTGCAAGCATTGATCAGCAAGCGGCAATCTATGTGCAAGATCTGTTCATGAATGATTATTTTAGAATTTATACGAATAATGATGTCATCGGAGTTGAAACGGGTGCGGCTTTAAAAAATATCATTGCTATCGGTGCTGGTGCCATCCATGGATTAGGTTTTGGTGATGATGCAAAAGCGGCGATCATGACTCGAGGATTAGCGGAGATTAGCCGTCTAGGAGTGGCAATGGGTGCCAATCCATTGACATTTATTGGCTTGAGTGGTGTAGGTGACTTAATCGTGACTTGTACAAGTGTCCATTCTCGTAACTGGCGAGCAGGAAATTTGCTTGGTCAAGGACATAAATTAGAAGAAGTACTTGAGAATATGGGAATGGTGGTTGAAGGAGTCTCTACTACTAAAGCTGCGGTTGAATTAGCGGAACAACTAGGGGTAGAGATGCCGATCACACAGACAATCTACAATGTATTATATAATGGAGAAGACATCAAACAAGCAGCCAAAGAAATCATGTTGCGAGATGGTAAAATAGAGAATGAATTTTCATTAAGCTAAGGGCTTATATTGAAATGAGAGGACGGGGTGTATGAAAGTTAAGAAAGCAATCATACCTGCAGGTGGTTTAGGCACGCGTTTTTTACCTGCGACAAAAGCAATGGCTAAAGAAATGCTTCCTATTGTTGACAAACCAACGATCCAATTCATTGTTGAAGAAGCATTAAAATCTGGGATTGAAGATATTTTAATTGTTACTGGGAAAGAAAAACGTCCGATCGAAGATCATTTTGATGCTAACCTTGAATTGGAATTAAATCTGCGTGAGAAGGGAAAACTCGATTTATTAAGTACCATCAAGGAAACAGAAGCTGTTAATCTTCATTTTATCCGACAATCTTACCCCAAAGGATTAGGGCATGCAGTTCTTCAGGCCAAAGCATTTGTAGGAGATGAACCATTTGTTGTCATGTTAGGGGACGATTTGATGGTGGATCAAGTCCTTTTGACAAAACAGCTAATGATGGACTTCGAGGAAACTCATTCATCAACGATTGCAGTGATGGAAGTTTTGCCAGAAGATACAGGAAAATATGGAATCATTGATCCTGGAGAGGAAGAAAAAACTGGGTTATATCGAGTAAGAAAAATGGTAGAAAAACCTACTCCTCAAGAGGCGCCTAGTAACCTTGCCATTATTGGACGCTATTTATTAACACCAGACATTTTTCCAATACTCGAAACGCAAACACCAGGTGCGGGCAATGAAATCCAATTAACGGATGCGATTGATACATTAAATCGCCATCAAAAAGTCTATGCAAGAAATTTTAAAGGGAGACGATATGATGTTGGTGATAAATATGGTTACATGCGAACCAATATTGATTATGGGTTACAACATCCAGAAATCGGCGCTACCCTTAAAGAGTATCTGATACAACTTAGTAAAGAGTTATAATTTCTAAACTAAGGTACTTTTACTTGGTCTTATCTAGTTCGTTGCTTAAATTTTAGTAAAATACTTTTTGTTAGCTATTAAAATAAACGTCATTTTGCTTATTATGTAGTAATATAAAAGAGTTATGGCAAAATTGACTTTTAAATACAGAAAAGGTGTGTAGCTTTGTATGGGAAAATTGATTACAATCGGTCAAACACTTCTTGATGGATTGAAATGGCTGATGGAAGGAAATAACTGGTTGTTTTTGACTCCATTGGTGCTAATTTGTGGATATGTTTTCATTCAAATGGCTAGAAAAAAAGAGAAATTATTGATTTTTATCTGGTATTTAGCAACAATTTCTATTTTAAGTGTTATGCTTGAACTTGCTTTAGGTGCGTGGGAAGCTATGATTTTTGCTTTGATATTTATCATAGGTTATTTCATCATCTTTATCCCTTATTTCTTTAGAGGCGTTCATATCGGCAAAAAAGGCAGACACACGGCTTCTCATCGCAGAACAAAACGATCAGATAAACGCTAAAAGCAGTGAGTTAAGAAAGTTGATCTATGTAGCTTGCAACTACGGTTATTGCTCGCTTGAGTTTTTCGTTAGAACAAAGCAATCGCTGGTTAAATCCATTTTATTTGGATGAGCGGTTGCTTTTTTGTCTGGTTTTAGGGTCTGAGTATACCATTTAAGGAATGGGAGTTAGCAAAAAGCAGTAGGGGAGAGTCATCCTGGTAGGCTAAGCAAAAAAATGATCATGACATGTCTAATTGTGGACGGCAAATTTATTTATTTAAGTAGATATTGGCTGTTATCATTGATAAAAAATAAATCTAAAAACAAGAATCCTATCACGATAGGATTCTTGTTCAGTTAAAAAAAGTTGATTTATATGTCAAGAAAACAGACCATGGTTTTTTTATTTTTTCGGACTTGCACTTGTCTGATAGATTACTTAAAATGATTGAAGATAGAAACAGCAGAATAAAAAAAGGCTCCCTAATAGTTAGCGGCAACTAACTATCAGGGAATGACCAGTCACACGTATACACCCTGACCGATCATTTGCCATAGTCAATGCAAGGCATCGACCGTATTTATTGTACCTAATTTCTGGGGAGATTTCTACCCTTGTGTCGGTTTTTCGATGGTCGGTAGCTCGTTTATTTACTATGTCAAGGTATTGGGCAGTATGCTCAATGCCTTTTTTTATCTTTCATTTTCAAGCAAAAGGTTGATACGTCTTAACTGATTTCTTTTTTTATGTTTTAGCACACTTGCTGTTTTTGTTGTGAAATTAAAGGTGGATAAATAAATGAGTTTACGCTATTTTGATTATTATCAGCAACTAGAAAAGAAATTAAGAATCGAAGAACCCTTGATGGTTCAAGCTGCTTCTTTAATTGCTCGTCAAGTTTCATTAGGTGGACGTTTACAAATCTTTGCTAGTCGTACACTAAGCGGGATAGCATTTGAGTTTTGGGAGCATTTACCTGAAATGATACCGGGCAAGTTAATTGAAAATCCGGCAAATGGGATATATGAAACTTTGGAAGGAACAGGAAAAGCGATCATTGATCAGCTCTCTGTCAAACAAGCAGATATTTTTCTACTTCTTTCCAATGAAGGTAGGGATCCAAGTATTGTGGAGTTAGCTCAATGGATCAAGTCAAATGGTCATTTACTGATTATTGTTACTGGATTTGATCTCTCGCGAAGTATCAAATCACAACACAGTAATGGGTTGCGATTGTTTGAATTTGCTGACCTAGTATTGGATAACCATGCACAAATGAATGATACCGCTTTATCATTGTCAGAAGTTGAGCTTGCTCTTTGTGATAGTTCCTCTATCGCTACCATATTACTATTGCAGCAAACCCTATATTTTACAGTCTGCCAGCTGATTCGTTAGGGAACGTAAAAATAGAATGAATGGAAACATTGCCTTGAAGTAGATGAAAAAGGGACACCTTTGAATAAAACTAGGAACATTCGGCGATTTCTAAGTGTTAGTGTAAAAATTAGAGCAAGGTAACATCTTTTTTCAATAGTTAAAACAAGCAAAATATCACAAAGAAGAGACAAAAAAGAATTCACTTGAATTCTTTTTTGTCTCTTAATACACGTTGATGAAAGAGTCTTCCCCAAAACTCTTTACATTGCAATTATAGTACATTAGTTATGATTATTGCAATGAAGATTGTTTATAGATTAAAAAAAGTCTGAAGCAGCTATTTTTTCTAATACACTATCTGTTTTTTTATTCGTTTTTTTTCGGATAAATAATGAATAAAAAATTCTATTTATATCGAATGTTGAAAAAATATACATATTTTAAAAATGATAAAATGTAATTGGTTTTTCTTCATAAATAATAAAACAAGTAAAGATATCATATGAAACTAATTGATTATATGCTTGCGTCACAAAATACAAAAGAGTTATTTAACTTTTTTTGGTTGTTTTTAACAAAAATAAAAAAGATTGCTTTAATAGATAATTAATGTGTTTAGCGTTTTTTTGCTGTATAATCTAATCTGATATTGATTGTTTTATTCATAAAAATTTAAAGATAGAAAGGAAGACTTCATAGTGAAGAAGCAAGTGTCTTCGGGGAAATCCAAACGGGATCTCACAAAAATGACGACACCTCATACTTATGTCATCATTTTTGGAGTGGTCATCCTTGCTTGGTTGCTGACATTTATTGTACCAGCAGGAAAATTTAGTACACAAGATATCGAATACCAAGATGCAAATGGAGAAACAAGTACGCGAACTGTATTACGCCAAGATTCATTTCGTTATGCTTATGCCTTGGATCGCTCCTATGTATTTGATCAATTAGAGAAGTTACAAAATGATCCGACGGAAAGAGAGAAATTAAAAGTCCCTGAAAAAGGGTTAGAAGAAGTGATTTCTGAAGGTGAAAAGAAATTAACGCAAGAAAAGTTAGATGAAATCTCTTTAACAGATGATGTACTTTATGACCAATTTGGCGAACGCATTTATGATACTTCAAAAAAACTCCATAAAACGGCTCGAGTATGGGGGACCGATGATTTTGGTGGTTTCGGATTTTTGAATTTTGTCTTTGAAGGGTTAGTTTCAGGAGACAAGTATGGATCGGCTGTCGGAATCGCTGCGCTTATTTTAGTTGTTGGTGGTGCTTTTGGAATTATCATGCGCACCGGGGCAATTGATGCAGGGATCTATGCTTTCATCAGTAAGACAAGGGGACTGGAGCGTTTAGCCTTACCGCTATTATTTTTTGCTTTTTCATTCGGTGGCGCGACATTCGGCATGGCAGAGGAAGTCATTCCTTTTTCTATGGTGATGGTCCCATTTGTGATAGCTCTTGGTTATGACTCGATCGTTGCAGTAACAGTCACGTATGTCGCCTCTCAAGTCGGAAATGCGACTTCCTGGATGAGTCCGTTTAGTGTAGCAGTTGCTCAAGGGATCGCTGGCATTCCAGTGTTATCGGGTGCGACGTTCCGATTGATCATGTGGGTCGTTATCACAGCGTTATCTGCTGGCTATTTGATGATTTATGGGGAGAAAATCCGTAAAAACCCTGAAAGCTCATTGACGTATAAATCAGATGATTATTTCAGAAGTCATTTGAAAAAAACAACCGACGAGAAAAAAGCGTTTATGTTGGGACACAAATTGATTTTACTTGAAATGCTCATCGTATTGGTTTGGATCGTTTGGGGTGTTACGCAAGAAGGGTATTATATCCCAGAAATTGCTTCACAATTTTTTGTTATGGGATTAGTCGCAGGGATCATTGCAGTAATCTTCAAATTGGATGGCATGCGGATCAATGATATTGCCTCTTCTTTCCAATCGGGTGCTGCTGATTTAGCTGGAACAGCAATCGTTGTAGGGATGGCAAAAGGGATCTTATTAGTATTAGGTGGCTCAGATGCTTCTGTTCCTTCTGCTTTAAACACCATTCTAAATGGTATCGGTACAGCTTTAGCAGGAGTACCAGCGGCTATCGGAGCGTGGGCAATGTATATTTTCCAAAGCCTGTTTAATTTAGTCGTGACATCCAATTCTGGTCAAGCGGCGTTAACGATGCCAATCATGGCACCACTTGCTGACTTAGTAGGGGTCTCTCGTCAAGTAGCTGTATTAGCTTATCAATTAGGCGCTGGATTTATGGATGCCTTTACCCCTGTATCAGCTAGTTTGATTGGTGTCTTAGGTGTTGCACGTATCGAGTGGGCAAAATGGGCAAGATTCCAAATCAAAATGCAAGGATTCTTTTTTGTCCTAGGTACTATCTTTATCATGATTGCGATAGCAATCGGCTTACAATAGCGAAGTAAGAATACTATTTATTAAGGTCAGGGTTAGTGAAGTATGCACGGTGTTTTTTCTGATGACAGAGGAACTCGATGCTTTTTCAAACTTACTAGCCAAAAAGTTGACTTATAGAAAGCAAGCCGAAGAGACTGAAAATAGTTTGTCTTATTTTCATTATTCTTCGGCTTTTTTATACTAAAAATAGTTACTTTTGAAACAAAGAAAACCAAAATATCGGTATCAGAAAGGATGAAGTCAAATGAAAATCATTCGTCAAATTGAGGTCTATGCACCAGATTATTTAGGGGTCATGGATGTATTGATTGCTGGGGATAAAATTATTGCGCTTGAAGAAGCGTTGACCGGTGGCTATGCTGAGTTAGAAGTGGAAGAAATTTCCGGTAGTGGGAAAGTGTTGACACCGGGCTTTATTGATTGCCATTTTCACCTTTTAGGTGGAGGTGGAGAGGGCGGTTTTCAAAATCGTACGCCAGAAGTAACTTTAAGTCAATTGACGACAGCGGGTGTAACAACAGTTGTTGGGTGTTTGGGAACAGATGGTGAAGGTCGTGACATGACTGCGCTTATCAGTAAGGGAAAAGGCTTAGAAGCAGAAGGGATCTCAACTTACGTCTATGAAGGTTCTTATCGGTTACCACTCAAAACGGTTACGGATTCAATCATCAAAGATTTTTTGACAATTGATAAAATCATCGGAATTGGCGAAATTGCTGTTTCTGACCATCGATCATCTCAGCCCACATTTGAAGAATTTTCTCGAGCAACTGCTGATGCCCGAGTAGGAGGCATGTTGTCTGGTAAAGCTGGTATCGTCAATGTCCATTTAGGTGGAGGAAAACGTAAACTAGAGTTATTAACAAGGGTAGTTGAGGAAACCGAGATTCCGATTACGCAATTTTTACCTACCCATGCCAACCGCACGCCAGAACTTTTAACAGCTTGTATCGAGTTTGCGAAAAAAGGTGGGACAATTGACTTCACAGCGAGCGAAGATCCTGATTTTTGGGAACGAACAGATGGGGAAGTCCGCTTTAGTAAAGCTTTAAAACAGTTGATCGAAGCTGGCGTTTCCCTTGATCATTTTACAATGTCATCTGATGGACAAGGAAGTTTACCTTATTTTGATGAAAAAAATCACTTTCTTGGTATGGGTGTCGGAAGCGCAAAATCACTACTGGTAGGTATCAAAGAAGCGGTAGAAAAAGAAGAGATTCCACTTGAAGTAGCCTTGCGAGCAATCACAGTCAATCCCGCTCGTGTGTTAAAGCTGGAGCGAAAAGGAACAATCAAAGTAGGGAACGATGCTGATCTATGTATACTTGACAAAGAAACCTTAGCCATCGAAACAGTGATCGCCAAAGGACAAGTAATGGTTGAAAACAAAGAAGTTAAAGTGTGGGGAACCTTTGAAAAAACGATCTAAGAGCATACTGTTTGTCTGTTTTTCAAGTTGATGATACCCTGATAATAGTTAGATAGTTAGAAATGAGAAATTTAAGGGAGGAATTAATATGGCAGATTTAAAAGGACGTTCTGAAGATGCAAAAGACAAAGTAGTTGGTAAAGGAAAAGAAGCTTACGGTAAAGCAACAGATGATAAAAGCAAAGAAGCTGAAGGAAAAGCACAATCACTTGGTGCTGATATCAAAGAAAAAGCTCGTAATTTAGGCGATGATATCAAAGAAGGCTTTGAAGATGTCAAAGAAAAATTCTCCAAAAAAGATGATAAAAAATAGTTTCTCCAAAAGAGAAGTTTGGTTAAAACTTTGAGAATGATCCTCTGGTTTTGTCCAAAGCGAGTTCTTAAGGAAGATTGATTGTAAAAGACGATAGATTTGGTTTATTGTGTTTTGCACCTCTTATAGTTAGTAAACGAACTTTTGAGGTGCGCCACGATACCGATTCTACCGTCTTTTTTTAGTATGCGTTCCAGCAAATCTGTTGATGTACTCTCTCGAATTATAATAAGTATAATTATAAGTCAATGAACTTAATAGAGCTTTGAAGTGATTGGTAGTAAGAAAGCCTTTATTGAGATCGAAAATCCTACTATAGTTATTCCTAAAAATATGGTAAAATAGACGGAGTATGTTTGTAACAGAAGAACGGATAAAAGTAGACAGTTTGTTAAATTGAGACTGTTTTAATCAATGATTTGAGGCAAGATTGGTTGTGCTTTATAAAACCAGGCTTTTTTTCTTGAGAATAGCAGATGCTAGCGATTTATCTAATTTGTTGTATAATGATGGGGAGTAGTCGAATCCATTGTTTTCGACTTTTGTGTTAAAAATAATCGATTCATCGCTTTAATGAAACTTATTCAAAAATGGCAGAAGATAAACAAGAGGACTGTCAATCAGCTGCTTTTTCTTGCTAAGCAATAGAAGAAGTCAGCTAAAATTTTGTGAGTTGCTCATTGAGATGAATCATCTATTTAGTTAAAGAAGAGAATCGATGTCTTTAAACTTGGACATCATAAGAAGAGGTGAAATTTGTGAGTACCATTAAAATTATCCCTTTAGGCGGCGTACGTGAAAATGGAAAAAATATGTACATCGCTGAAGTGGGAGAAGATATTTTTGTTTTAGACTGTGGTTTAAAATATCCTGAAAACGAATTGTTAGGTATTGATGTAGTCATTCCTGACTTTACGTATCTGGAAGAAAACATTGATCGGGTAGCGGGAGTCTTTTTGACACATGGACATGCAGATGCGATCGGAGCGTTACCTTATTTACTTTCTAAGCTCTCTGTACCAGTATTTGGAACCGAGTTAACGATCGAGCTTGCTAAATTGAGTGTGGGACGAAATGATGCAGCAAAAGGTTTCAAAGATTTCCATGTAGTCGATGAACACACGGAGATTGATTTTGGCGAGACGATCGTCAGCTTTTTCCGAACCACCCACACGATTCCAGACTCAGTCGGGATCAACTTGAAAACCAAAGAGGGCAGTATCGTTTACACAGGCGATTTTAAATTCGATCAGACAGCTATTCCAATGTATCAAACTGATTATGCTCGTTTGGCAGAAATCGGTAAAGAAGGCGTATTGGCATTACTTAGTGAATCAGCGAACGCTGAAAACTCAGTTCCTGTAGCATCAGAGCTGCAGATTGCGGATGAAGTCTTCGATACGATCAAGTATTGGGAAGGTAGAATTATCGTTGCTTGTGTGGCAAGTAATCTACAGCGGGTTCAACAAGTCTTGGATGCAGCCGAAAAGGCACAAAGAAAAGTAGTATTGACAGGGCAAGATTTTGAACGGATTATTCGAACAGCAATGCGTCTGGAAAAACTACAACTTCCGAGTGAAGATTTGCTTGTGACCTTGAAGGACATGAAGAAATACAAACCAGAAGAAATCATCATTTTAGAAACTGGACGGATGGGTGAACCAATTAAGTCATTGCAAAAAATGGCCAATAAAACCCACCGTAATATCAAAATCGAAGAAGGCGACTTAGTCTATATCACAACTACTCCAAGTATTGCGATGGAAACGATGGTAGCTAAAACAGAAGATATCATTTATCGTGCAGGTGGTACGGTCAAATTGATCTCTGAAAACATGCGAGTGTCTGGACATGCGAACCCTAACGATCTTCAGTTGATGCTTAATTTGATGAGACCAACTTATTTTATTCCTGTTCAAGGTGAATATCGTGAATTAGCTGCTCATGCTGATTTAGCTCATGCCGTCGGGATCCCTTACAAAAACATTTACATCACAGGACGTGGTGATGTGTTGGAATATAAAAATAAACGGATGAGTGTCGCTGGAACGATCAGTGCTGAAAATGTGATGATCGATGGTTTAGGAATTGGTGATATTGGTAATATTGTGTTACGTGACCGTAAAATCTTGTCAGAAGATGGTATTTTTGTAGCTGTAGTTACTATTAGTCGCCGTGAAAAGAAAATCGTCTCAAAACCACAAATCACATCTCGCGGTTTCGTTTATGTCAAAGCTAGTCGTGACTTGATGAAAGAAAGTGGGACGATGATCGAAGAAATCGTGGAAAAACACTTGGAAAGTAACGACTTTGAGTGGAGTAAATTAAAACAAGACATTCGAGATCAATTAGGACGCTACCTATTTGAACAAACAAAACGTCGTCCAGTGATTTTACCAGTGATCATGGAAGCAACACAACGTAGAGGCAAAAAATAATTGAAACAATAATGGTGTGGAAAAGGTCGTAATCTTTTAAAGAGGTGACTTTTCCATACCATTTTTTGTATCAGTTGAACCAAAGTTCTTGCTCGTTCTTTTTTTTCTATTTTTTTGTAAAATAAAAGAGAAGGAAATGGAAGGAAGATAGTAGATGAAAACAAAAGTAGAAGAATATTTAGAAAAAGAAAGAATTTCTTACGAAGCTCTGACATTTAATCAGACAGAATTGAATGATTTTCAAAAAATACTCAAGCAAAAACAGATTGATCAAAACAGTGTTTGTAAAACATTAGTTTTGAAAGGGGATAAAACAGGTGTAATCATTGCCGTTGTTCCATTGTCGGAACATTTAGATTACAAAAAAACCAGGAAAATTTCTGGTGATCACAAAGTCGGTTTTCCCGGAATGGATTTTGTGATGGCATCTACTGGTTATCCACATGGTGCAAATACACCGATCGGCATTTATCTTAAACACCCAGATTATCTTTTTTTAGTTGATGCGTCTTTCAAAGAAAAGCAAGTGTTGGTCATGTCAAGTGGCGAAATTGGCAGAAGCATTAAGATCGCTAGAACAGACTTCGAAAAAATAGTTCCTTTTACGTATGCAGAGTTAGTGGAGTAGCGTACTTAGAGTGGTTTGAGCTGATTTGCCACTTGGTACAAACTGTATTATCTGTTACAATGATTACGTATGTACTGTACTATTATTTAGGATTATTCTCTAAATGAAATCGGTTTATTTAATGTATGAAAGAAAGTAAAAGGAGTGAGAAAAGTGAAAATTACTTATCACGGACATTCATGTGTGTCGATCGAAATGAAAAATGGTGAACGCTTGATTATCGACCCGTTTATTACAGGCAATCCGTTAACAGATTTAACAGTGGATAAGGTAGAAGTAGACTGGGTTTTAGTTACTCATGGGCACAACGATCATGTAGGAGACATGGTGCCGATTGCTAAACAAAATGATGCAACGATTATCAGCATTGTTGAGATTACCAATTATGCGGAACAGTTAGGTGCCAAAGGACATGGGATGAATATTGGTGGAAAATATGAATTTCCATTTGGGATCGTAAAATTTGTTCCTGCTCAGCACAGCTCAAGTTATGAGGTAGCTGGCACACCGCTTTATATGGGCGAACCTAGTGGGATTGTGATCCAAGCGGAAGGAAAAACGATCTATCACGCAGGAGATACCGCTGATTTTAGTGATTTGGCTTTACTTGCCGAACAATTTACCATTGACGTTGCCTTTTTACCAATTGGTGATAATTTTACAATGGGACCAGAAGATGCAGCGAGAGCAGCAAAACGGATTGGCGCTAAGCTAGTCGTTCCTATCCATTACAATACATTTCCTGTTATCCAACAAGATCCTCAACTATTTATTGAGAAGTTGGCAGGGAACGAAGGAAAAATAATGAGCGTTTCTGAAACGCTAGAAGTGTAGGTTAAAGATATGGCGACGAAACATGACTTGATTTTAGAATATATCGAAAGCTTACCGGTTGGAAATCGTATTTCAGTCAGAAGTATAGCAAAAGAATTAAACGTAAGTGAAGGAACGGCCTATCGTGCCATCAAGGATGCTGAAAATATCGGATTAGTTTCAACGATCCAACGTGTCGGAACAATCCGGATTGAGCGGAAATTGAAAAAACATATTGAACGACTGACGTTTGGGGAAGTCGTCAGGATCATTGAAGGAGATGTATTGGGAGGTGCAACAGGATTAGACAAAGTATTGAATAAATTTGTGATCGGTGCGATGACGAAACATGCGATGGAACGCTATATCACACCAGGATCACTGATGATCGTCGGTAACCGCACGGAAGTTCAAAAATTAGCTTTAGAAGATGGAGCCGCCGTGCTGATTACTGGTGGATTTGACACTACCCCCGAGATTGCTCGCTTAGCAGACGAATTAGCGATGCCGATTCTTCGTACGACTTATGATACCTTTACCGTAGCAACGATGATCAACCGTGCTTTGAGTGATCAATTGATTAAAAAAGACATTATGCTTGTCAGTGATATCTATATGTCAGCAGAAAAGACACACTACCTGCTACAAACAGATACGATCGCCGATTATCAAAAACTATCAGAGGAAACGCACCATTCACGATTTCCAGTAGTGAACCGTCACATGCGCTTGATGGGAATTATTACTGCTAAAGATGTACTTGGTAAAGCAGATACACAAGTAATTGAGCGGGTCATGACAAAAGACCCGATCAGTGTGAAAAAAAACATGAGTGTTGCTTCTGTCAGCCATCAAATGATCTGGGATGGTTTAGAAGTCATGCCAGTCGTTTCGGATGATTTGACACTTGAAGGGCTGATTACTCGGCAAGATGTGATGAAAGCCATGCAGTTAGTTCAGCGACAACCGCAAATTGCAGATACGATCTCTGACCAAATCTCAGGAGGAATCCAAACGATCGATCGAGACCGAGACGGGAATCTTTTGGCAAATCCAAAGTTTAAATTTATGGTTACCCCTCAAATGGTCAATGGGGTCGGTACGATTTCATTTGGTGTATTAAGTGAGATCCTTTCTGATGTTGCACAAAAAACCATGGTATTAAATCAACGCAGAAATATCATGATCGAACAGATGAGTCTCCATTATCTACGTTTAATCCAACTTGAAAGCGAATTGGATATTCGTCCAAGAGTGCTTGAAATTGGTCGGAGATCAGCCAAACTAGACATTGAAGTATATATCGAAAATACGATCGTTTCCAAGGCAATCGTTGTTTGCCAAGTAATGGAACGTTCATAGAAAGCAGGGAAATAATGACTGTCCAATCTGAAATTTTAGCAGAAATAAAAACATATGATCGAATCATCATCCATCGACATCAACGTCCTGACCCAGATGCTTTAGGTTCTCAAGTAGGTTTAGCAGAGATTTTAAGAGCAACGTTTCCTCAAAAAGAAATTTACCAAGTCGGGGAAACTGTGGAGGGCTTGCGCTTTTTAGCAGAAATGCAAATAGTTGATGATCAAGTGTATGAAGGAGCTTTGGTCATCGTCACTGATACAGCAAATGCACCTAGAATCAGTGATGATCGTTTTAAGTTAGGTGAGAAATTAATAAAAATTGATCATCATCCAAATGATGAACCGTATGGTGATCTGGTCTGGGTCGATACGAAAGCCAGCAGTTGTAGTGAGATGATTACGGAGTTTGCCCTCATGTTTCCAAATGAGTTAACGTTGAATACTAGTGCAGCGCGTTTGCTTTATGCTGGGATTGTAGGAGATACAGGACGCTTCCTATATCCAGCTACAACCGCCAGGACGTTGGAAATTGCAGCAGATTTAAGACGTTATCCTTTTGATGCCAGTGCATTGAATCGTGAAATTGAACAAATGCCGATGAAAGTTGCTAAACTTTCAGGTTATTTATACCAAAATATCCAGGTTGATGAAAATGGCGCAGGAAAAGTGATTTTATCACAAGAACTCCTTTCGCAATACGGAATTGATGATTCTGAAACAGCAGCTGTTGTTTCCTTGCCTGGTGTCATTGATGAGGTATTAGCTTGGGGAATCTTTGTGCAACAACCTGAAGGATATTACCGTGTACGGTTACGTTCGAAAGGCCCGATCATTAATGAATTAGCGAAAAAGCATCATGGTGGTGGCCACCCGCTCGCAAGTGGCGCAAGTGCGAAAGATTTAGCGGAAGTGGCAGAAATTTATGACGAAATCAAAGAGATTTGTCATGCGTATCAAAGATAGTAACTATTTTAGAAGAGAGAGTTGTTCGTTGTAAAAAGGATTTTTACTAAACTTTGTTTTAAAAATCACAAGTCTCTCTTTTCAAAAGACACGTTATCCGTTACAATAATGCTCAACGCTATTTTTAAAGGAGAAAGAAGATGACATTACCAAACTGCCCACAATGTGGCTCTGAATACACTTACGAAGATCGAGGATTATTTATTTGTCCTGAATGTGCAAATGAATGGACAAATGAAGAACAGGACCAAGTAGATGGCTTGATCGTTCTTGATGCTAATGGTAATCCTTTGGCAGAAGGCGATAGTGTGACAGTGATCAAAGATTTAAAAGTGAAAGGTGCATCTGGTGCCATCAAACAAGGAACAAAAGTGAAAAATATTCGTCTAGTGGAAGGCGACCATAACATTGATTGTAAAGTCGATGGATTTGGACCGATGAAATTAAAATCAGAATTTGTTAAAAAACTCTAATACACTCAAGGTATTTTCACCTTCTTTTTAGATCACTCATGGTAAAATAAGTTAAAATAAAAAGGAGTGGATTTATCATGTATGGATATGGCATGTATGGCTTTTTTGATCCTACATTTTTGTTAGTGATCATCGGATTAGTTATTTCCGGTATTGCCTCAGCTTATGTGAACAGTACTTTTCGTAAATATGACAAAATCAGAAGTAAGAATAACGTGACGGGTACTCAAGCAGCGCAATACATTTTACAAAGTCAACAAATTAATGATGTCGGTGTCCAACAAATTGCAGGAGATTTGACCGATAATTATAATTCAGGAAATAAAATGTTGAGCTTATCACAAGCAACGGCACAGTCTACTTCGGTAGCTGCAATTGGTGTTGCTGCCCATGAATGTGGGCATGCGGTACAAGATGCTGTTGGTTATGCGCCACTAAAGATTCGTGCCGCACTGGTTCCAGTGGCTAATTTTGGTTCGATGATTTCATTTCCATTGATTTTGATTGGTGTTTTACTGAGCTGGAATGATACATTGATCAACATCGGTATTTTTGCTTTTTCACTTGCGCTTTTGTTTCAGCTAGTTACATTACCAGTCGAATTTAATGCATCCAGACGAGCCATTCAAATTCTAAGCGAAGGTGGTCTTCTGACAGCAGAAGAAGTACCAATGGCTAGACACGTACTCTTTGCCGCAGCATTGACATACGTAGCTGCAGCACTTGCCACTTTCTTACAATTGCTTCGTTTGATCTTATTATTCGGTGGTAATCGTAGAGACTAGTACATGGGACATTATTAAGGTCCTTACTAGCAATGAAAAATCGTAAGTAATCATCGTTAAACCGCTTTGACCTGGTTCAAACGCAAAGAGTTGAATAAGATAGGGCTATCTATCAAGATAATAGTTAAGTATAGGACAACAGGTTGTCCTATACTTTTTTGGCTTGTTTCAGCTATTTTCCAGCTTAAGGAAACAAAAGGATTATTTTTGGTGGAGTCTTTGTATCAGATGGAATAAATGGAGCCAAAGTTCATCTTCACGTTCAGGGTCAAGATAAAAGATATCTGCCGTTTGTTGTTGGGTATCGAACCAATCAGTGACGATTAAATCAGCTTCTTCAGGGTTTTCGGTGATTTGTAAAAACTGATGATTAAAAATATTTTTTAATAATTTTTCGATGTGGTAGTTTCCCGAAAAGACCTTGCTTATTTGTAGATGTATCGCTAATTTTTTATTTTCTTCCGATTTTAAAAGTGTATAGATCAGGCGACTAAGATGTTCGTGCAGTAAATTTTGGCTTGGTTGAGAAGTAAACGTGTCAGCGATGATCATTTGTATTTTTTTTAATCGTTGATCCGAGGCATCGATTTTCATATTTTCAGAAGGATAATAAAGTGCATGGAAGTAATCGATTTTTTCTTGGAATAAAAAAATAAACGTCGTCAGCATCATAATCAAATAATGGTAATAATATTTCTTTTCACCAGCAGATATCGAAGGGAATGACTCAGCTATTTTTTTGATCAGAAAAGAAACTTGTCGACAAAGCGAATGATTACTTTTAGAAAACTCATAGCCAAAGAGTGTTTTTTGTTGTTCGGGAATGAGGTTAGGAAAAAAATAGCAAAGTAAAAAATTAAAGTATAGTACTTCATTTTGGACAAGACTTTCAGGCAAGGATTGGGACAATTGTTTTTTCAATTCGCCGCTAAAATCTTTTGTAGAAGTTAAAATTTTCATTGTTTCATAGCTTTCTAAGAGGCTAGCATCTGGTAATTGATGATGAGCAGATCGCATTAAAAAGATTGCCACTAATAAGTAAACTTTTTCTTGTATCTTTGATGTTTTCTTGGTCATCAAAAGCTCATTGGATAAATGAGTATGCTTTACTTGGGAAAGTTTCATATTTGTCAAAGGCCAATCAATCCCCTGAAAAGCATCAGAAAAAAAGAAATACATATAAATTCTAATCGATAATTCATCGCCTTTCAAAATGTAACAATTTTGGCGAGAGATGATTTGCAGATGGAACTTTTTAAGTGATTTGTTTAATTGATTAGTTAGTTTTTCTAAATAAGAAGGAGATATGTACAACTTTTCCAGTAATATTTTTTTTGAAACACGGCTGTGTGGCGAATCAAAAAGTAACAATAAAAAATTAAAACGATTTGATTCGCGTAGGAAAAACAATTTTATATAATGAAAGATCGCCATTTTTTCATCTTTATGTTGTGAATCTAATTTCAATTCGCCTTTGGCAGTTGAGTAAATGAATCTAGGGATACTTAGTTGTTGAAAAATAGTCCCGTTTAATTTGCGGATGATTTCTTTGATCGTTCTCTTAGGGATTGATAGAACCTGAGATAATTCACGTAAGGAACATTTATTGGTTTGAACAATGGTATAGAATACTAACAATTCTTTCTTTTTTGCGTCCGTTAACATAAGTTGCTCCTTTTCCTTTTATTTTTTGTCCATTGTCCATGGGAGGACATAAACTGTGAGTGGAAAGAGTTTTTAATGTATGTTATTCTCACATAGTAGTAGTTGTTGTATGTACATGTTGTTATTTAAATGGTATATAACAATCGTTTATTCTATTGCTGTTTTTTTCGCTCATTTTGTCAAGTTATAACAGATTAAATAATCAATTTATATAACAAAAACATTGTTATTTAGCTGATTTTGTTATGTTGGGTTTTGAGTACTGAAGAAAGTTATTAATAAAATAAGCTTCTTGTTGAAATTGTACCTAAATATATTTTTTTGATGTTATGTTGTTATTTTTAATGGGGGATTAGTACTGTTCTCTAAATAATAATGCCTTTAATTTAGAGATGACTAAAAATAATGTCTTTTTAAAAAAAATGATCAAAAGTGAGAAAGGAAGAATTGTATGAGTAGAGTAACAAATTTTAGCAAAGAGTATTTACTCTTTAAAAGTATGGTATATGCTGAAGAAAATGGCTTATCAAAGATAACAGCTAGGAGTTTAGCTTCTTTTTGTGGCTGTTCCACTTATCCGATTTATGCCCACTTTAAATCAATACGTATATTAAAAGAAAAAATACTTGAAGAAATAACGATCTGTTTTGATCGCTATTTATCAGAATATGTCATTGATGATTTCTTCAGTATCGTCCATCTACTAAAAGAGTTCTTTTCAATCCATGAAAGCATTCGTGGAGTAGTGATTAAGTCTGAGTTAGATATGGCTTCCTTATTTAAACGTGCGTTTTCAGAATATGTCAAAGAACATACTGGGATCAAAGAGCCTTACTTATTAGAATTACTTTGGCTCAATGCATTAGGCAGTTTGAACTCAGATCGATCTTCTCATGAATTTTTTGAAACAATGACATTGATTTGGAATAAATTGGCTGAGTTGGAAGAGAACTTGCCTGAAGTATTAACAAATATTGAATATTCCCCTAAGTAAATGGATGAAACGATGCTGAAGCGTCCTTTCATATAGATGATCAGAAAAATTGGTGGTAGCGTTTTATCTTTCGGCGATTTTGAAAGTGAAAAAGGGTAAATAGTTCGTTTATCTTTTTATCTATGCTATGATTAATATAGATAAAAGGAGCTGATAATGATGAAAACATCAACAAAAGTAACAATTGGATTAGGTGTCGCAGCAGCAGCAAGCGTAGCGACAGCAGTAGTTGTTTCGGGAAAAGTCATTGAAAAAATCCATCATTTGACGAACCGGGCAAAAGTAAAAAAGTTCGTTAATGAGACATTTGATGGAAACGAAAAACTACTAGATATCGTTGAACATTTATCGGATAGTGATTTAGATTCTTTGATGGGAATCCTGGCGAAGATCAAGTCAGGCAAAAAGAAAATTTCTGTCTACGGAGATTCTCTAAAAGGATCAACGGAAGATGTGAAAGACCGTTTACTCCATTACGTTGATAAAATCATGTGATGCAACAAAAAAAGTAAAGTTAAAAGTACAAAAAGAGCGAAAGTATTAGAAAATGGGACAAACATTATTGGTTTGTCTCATGAACGAATACTTTCGCTTTTTGTGTTCAATGTGTTTGTTCTTGCAGTAAGAGCAAATGACAAAACAGTAAATCATTTGCTTCTTTTAAGTTGAACCCAGTTTGTTCTTGGAATTTTTCGATTTTGTATTTCAATGTATTTCGATGAAGAAAGAGTGATTTAGCTGTCGAACTAATATTACCTAAATTTTTCCATAACACTGAAATGATCTCTTCCATTTCTGTCCGTTTGACCATCTCCTGATAACTTGCAATTAACTGATTGTTGTTCATTGTTCCTTTTGTATAATGATGTAAAGCCACCTCCGATAATGAGATTGCGCCACCATGTAAAGCAAAGTGCTTTTTTTCTTCAAAAAATATTTTCCGCTCTTCAAAAAACAGTTCTGAAAAATTGGGAGAAGGCAAATGAAATGAGCCAATAAATACTTGGGTAGTAATTTCAAAGTCTGCATCTAATGAAAGAAAAATACCTCTTAGCTCAGAAATTTCTAGATAACTAGGATATTTTTTTTCAATCAGTACAGCATCGGTTTCTGTATAAAAGAAAAAATCTTCTAAGTGGAAAAACATTTCACCGATTGTTTCTTGCCATTGGCGCTTAAGAAATTCTCCTCTTGGATCAATGTGAAATTGAATCATGCGAAAGCTTTCTTCTGCTACTAGCGGTTTATTTTCAAATAGATAATGATACCACGGATGATTATCTTCGACAGTAGCTACAGGGAATAACGCTTTCAAAATATTTGTTTCTTGTGTCGAAATCGTCGATTGATCGATCCATAAAAAATAATCATCAATTGCTAAAGAGAGAATTCCTTTATCGGAAGCAGGAGAATTTTTTTTCTGTGCATTAGGATAAAGTGTTATCAGTTTTGTCAAGTCCATCAAAGTCACCTCAAGTTTTATTTTACCATAAGACAAAAAGCTAGTTACAACCTTTTTGTCTTATGCTAAAGTTAAGCAAGAAAATGAAAAGTAGGGGATCGATTGGAAATGAAGGAAATCGATAATGAAAAACATGAAAAATGGATGCGGTTAGCCATTGAAGAAGCTCAGAAAGCCCAACAATTAGCGGAAGTACCAATTGGAGCGATTGTTGTTTTAAATGATGAAATCATTGGAAGAGGCTACAATTTAAGAGAAACCACGCAAGATGCAACCACGCATGCGGAAATGATTGCGATCCGTGAAGCTTGTCAAAATGTTGGAAGTTGGCGTTTAGAAGAATCCCAATTATATGTGACACTCGAGCCTTGTCCTATGTGTAGCGGTGCGATGATTTTATCTCGAGTCAAAGAAGTATACTTCGGTGCGTATGATCCAAAGGGCGGAACAGCGGGAACATTAATGAACTTGTTGACAGATGAACGCTTTAACCACCAAGCCCATGTAGTAGGAGGCGTTTTGGAAACGGAATGTGGCCAACTTTTAACGGATTTTTTTAGAGAGTTGCGCTTAAGAAAAAAGAAATTAAAAAAAGGCTAGCCAAATAAAAAAAAATCAGGTATACTATTATTTGCCGAAAGGCTAGGACAATGGCGGGCTTGTGAAGCGTGTCAGATCTGGAAGGAAGCAGCACTAAGCAGGATCCGCCATGTGTCTGATTAAAACGAATCTTAAAAGCGTGATAGGTAGTACTTTACTACTTGTTACGTTTTTTTTTGTATAATGAACCAGTGTCTCTTTAGTTTTTTAGGTACTTTATTTGTATTTTATAGAGAAGTAAATAGATAGAGTATAATTGTTATTGGTAAAAAGACAGCATTCCATACCAATGACCTAAAAATAAATAATCGAAAGAGGTACATATTGATGGGAACGGAACACAAGCAAATGATATAAACGACGGTATACAGATGGCTAGTGACTATCTTGGGCTACAATTGTCTTATTATATTGAGGAAGAAAATAAATTGCCGTCTAGCTCAAGTATAAATAATATTAATGTAGAAAACTCTTTTCCTTTTGAGTAGACAAATACATACAATAAAGAGTATTTATTTGTCACGCTTGTTTCAGTTAATATAAAAGAGTATCTGGACATGGAAAAGAGAGAACGTAAAAATGTGTCTATTCCTAAATGGGCAGATAAATTAGGCAAAGAATTGAAGATCAATTTTTCTGAAACATTGACACATGCGATTTTAAGAAAGCAGAAGAAGTAAAAAATAATTAAAATAAATGACAAGAAAAAAGCCTAGAATAAAATTTAACTTTAAGCTGAAATATGGATTTTACAAATATTCACAACGAATATTTTGTGAAATTCTTTTTTTGAATATGCAGAGAACTTGATAAAATGACAGCTCTAAATTTAATAGTGAACGAATAAGTTGACTTAAGAACAGTGAAAAGTTGAAAGAATCATTTGAGTGATTTTGCTCAAATGATTCTTTTTTTTGTCACAAATTTTATTATTTTCCAACATATCTAAATGGAAACAAAAATCTTTAGCAAAGTAGTGAAAGGAAGGTCTGACAATGTAAAAAGAAGAATAGTGTATCAAACAAATGATGAAAGCTAAAAGCAAGGGACTCAAAACTGCAAACTAATGTCTGTTATTGAGGGCATTTCTTTCGCAGTCATTACGTTTAAAAGGAGGTGTTAGTATGACGGCATTAACGAAAGTCTTTGCTAATGATCAAGCATTAATTCACAGTTTTTTTCTAGTGGTTCTATTAGATCTCATAACAGGTTGGCTTAAAGCAAAAGTCAATCATGTTTGGTATTCAACGCTAAGTTGGCGAGGACTTTGGAAAAAACTCAGTCATTTTGTGTTATTGATCCTGACGGGAGTCGTTGATTTTGTGTTGATCCAAAACGGCGTTCATTTTGAATTTACGTTAGTAAAGGTTTTTACGACTTGCCTGATTTTCACTGAGATTGGGAGCATTTTGACCAATATTGCTGAGTCAGAAGTAACGACTTATTTTGAGGGGATTTTAAAATCAATTCAAGACAAAATGAAACCAAAACAATAACGAAACAGAGAACGATTAGGAAGGATCAAAGTGAATTTACTGAGATACTACGTGATCATGACTTTTTTATTTACTAACAAAGCAACCTAGGCACAGCTTTTTAGAAAAAAGTGAAAGATTTTATTTTTTCTGTCACAAATCACTAAAATAGCTCACATATCTATGTGATTCGAATCAAATGATCAAAATAATTTTTTAGGAGGATGAAAGATAACAGTAAGTAATAAGCTGTGTACATTTAAAGGCGCAACTAATATGAAAAAATGATTGAAAGTAAGGAGCGAACAATTATTATGGGACAATTTGAAACAGCAAAAACAATTTGGGATTACTTGGTCAGTCAAGGTTGGTCAAAAACCGCAGTTGCTGGATTATTAGGGAACATGCAATCAGAAAGTGGCATTATTGCCGACCGATGGGAGAGCGACATTGTCGGAAATATGTCTGGTGGATACGGACTAGTGCAATGGACACCAGCATCTAAATATATCAATTGGGCAAATGCGAATGGATTAAATTACAAAGACGTCATTTCTCAATGCAAACGTATTGAGTGGGAGGTAGCAAACAATCAACAATTTTATAATATATCTATGACGTTTCAACAATTTAAGACAAGTAACAAATCTCCAGAAGAACTGGCGAATATTTTCATTCAATATTATGAAAGACCGGCAAATGCAAACCAACCAGCAAGAGCGCAACAAGCTAGATACTGGTACCAACAATTAAACCGAACAAAAGTCGTGGATTGGTTCAATAAACATCGTGGACAGATAACCTATTCCATGACTGGCTCAAGAAACGGTACAGATGGAACGGCAGATTGTTCTGGAAGTATTACTCAAGCAGTCAAAGACAGCTCTGGAATTCCTTATAGCTATTTATATAATACGGTTACCCTTGGTGGTTATCTCCAGAGATGTGGTTATGTATTAGTTTTAGTCGGAAATTCAAACGCTTCCAATCTCTCTCAGCTGAAAGATGAGGATATTGTTTTACTTTCTGGTGGGTCCTCGATGGCTGATTCAGGTGGTGCGATTGGACATACAGGTGTGATTACTGGTGGTGGTAAAAACATCACTTCAACTTGTTACTATACGCAAGGAGAAAAAAATACTGCGATTCAAGAATTACGTTTTGATAAAAATTATATCGTTGCAAATGGGTTTCATTATTATGAAGTTTGGCGTTTTTCTGGCGGTTTTAATCAATCAAGTTCAACAGGAATGACTAATGACCCAACGCCACCTTCATTTTCGACAAATGTTCATTATAGTTTACGAGTGTTGGGGGGAGCTTGGTTAGGAGAAATCACTAACTTTAACAATTCAGATTCTAATGGTTTTTCAGGATTACCGAATCATCAACACGATATGCTATATATCAAGGTTGATAAAGGAACATTACGTTATCGAGTACACACGATGACAAGCGGTTGGTTAGATTGGGTTAGTAAAGGTGATCCAAATGACATGGTCAATGGATGTGCAGGGAATCCTGGAGAAGCGATTGATGGTGTACAAATTTATTACACAACACCTGCTGGAGAAACTTATTCACAAGCATATTACCGTTCACAAACGACCGCTCGTGCTGACTGGTTACAAACTTGTTGCGATGATGGAACATCGATCGTCGGTTATGATGGTTGGGCGGGGATGTTTGGCGAACCGCTAGACCGTCTGCAAATCGGGATTGCGAAATCCAATCCTTTATTTACTTATTCACCAGGGGTAAATAATGGGGGAAGTTTTTCTACCAATGTTCACTATGGGTTACGTGTGTTGGGCGGAAGTTGGTTAGGAGAAATTACCAATTTCAATGATGTCGATTCCAACGGTTTTTCAGGATTGCCAAATAATCAACATGACATGCTTTATATCAAAGTAGATGCGGGAACGATTCGTTATCGAGTCCATACGGTAAAAAGTGGTTGGTTAGATTGGGTCAGCAAAGGTGATCCAAATGATATGGTCAATGGATGTGCAGGAAATCCTGGTGAAGCCATCGATGGTGTGCAACTTTACTATACAACACCTACAGGTAAGACATTATCGCAAGCCTACTACCGTTCACAAACGACCGCCCGAGCTGGTTGGCTAGGAGTATGTTGTGATGATGGCACCTCTATTGCTGGCTACGATGGCTGGGCAGGGATGTTTGGCGAACCATTGGATCGTCTACAAATCGGGATAGCTGCATCTAATCAATTTTTTGATTAAAAAAACTTTAATTAGTTGTCTGAAAAGAGAAAAATGAGAAACTGATTACTACTTGATTACTACTTGATTATTACTGAAGAAGTAGTGATAGAAGAGTTAGTTTTAAGAAATAAGCCGAAGAATTCCGACATTCGTCCTGCGTATATTGGAAATTCTACGGCTTATTTCTGTCGATTTGATTGAAAGTTAGCTGACGAATGAATGGGCAATGCCAATAGAATTATGTCTATTAATCATGTTTTGCTGTAACGTATTTTTTCATCACTTTTCTACCCTAAATCGCTAGCTAGGGATAGACTGATTATTAGCTTGATCCGATATTATCCACAAGGCTAACGTTTAGAATGGGGTCTATTCACAGCGGAGGAATTTGATTTTCTTTAAAATCTTTCAAAGTGAACAAAGAAAAAGCCTATGGTATGATAAAGAAAAGTGAGGCGAAAGAATAAGATGGAAAAAATAGTTCTATTACATACGAATGATTTACACTCGCATCTAGAAAACTGGCCTAAAATCAGAAGGTTTATTGAGCAAAAAAAGCGTGAAAACGAAAAAAAAGAAAATACCACGACCATCACTGTTGATTTAGGTGACTTTGTTGATCGCTGGCACCCGCTATCAGAAGCAACCGATGGACAAGCAAATGTTGAACTAATGAATAACGTAGGTTATGATGCTGTGACGATAGGTAATAATGAAGGCGTGGGAAATGCCAAGGATCAATTGAATCATCTTTATGATCAGGCAAACTTTGATATTTTATTGGATAATTTGTTTGATAAACATCTGTTGCAACCGCCGAAATGGGCAAAAAAGTACAAGATCATTGAAACTCCTCAACAGACTAAAATCGGCTTACTGGCTTTGACGGCTCCTTTTCCCTTAACTTATAGTCCAAATGGTTGGGATATCAGAAACCCTTATGATATTTTGCCTGAATTAGTGGAAGAACTAAGACCAAAAGTAGACATCTTGGTATTGATGAGCCATCTAGGTATCCAAGACGATCGTCAAATTGCCCAAGAACTTCCATCAATCGATGTAATCTTAGGATCACATACGCATCATTTGCTGATTGATGGTCAAATCGTTAATGGTGTTCAGCTTGCAGCAGCGGGAAAATATGGACAATACGTTGGAGAGGTTCATCTCACCGTTGATGAGCATAAAAACATCATCCAAAAATCAGCTCGGGCTATCCCAACAGAAACGATGATGACGTTTATTGAAGATGAGCAGGAAAGCCAAGATTATTTAACTAAAGGGCACGAACTATTAGCGGCAAAAAAAGTAGCCAAGTTACCTTATGATTTATCAGTAGATATTTTTGCGGAACATTCTTTTATCTATGAGGCGTTAGAAGCAGTCAAGTATCGTGGGCAAACACAAGGCGCAATGCTAAATAGTGGGTTGTTTTTAACTGGATTACCAGCAGGGCTGATCAATCAGGATCAACTGCATACGGCATTGCCTCATCCAATGCATTTACTGAATGTCACACTTAAAGGAAGTGATTTGATTCGATTGGTATTAGAAATCGAAAAAAATCGTGCCTTTTTACGCAATTACCCAATCAGAGGTATGGGATTTCGGGGAAAAATTTTTGGACAAGTGGTTTATAGTGGGATCTCTTATGATGCAGTGAATCATCAAGTTCACTGGCTGAATCAGCCGATAGATAACGAGCGTCGATATACATTTACAACAGTGGATCATTTTATGTTTGTACCTTTCTTTCCAACGATTGAGATTGCTGGTGAAAATGAATTTTTATTTCCGGAATTTATTCGTAGCGTAGTAGGGGAATACTTAAATGCTCACTATCCAATAAAATAAAAACAAGGTATAATAGGAATGATAGGTGGTGAAAGCATGTCGGCAAAACAAAAAGAGCAACACGCCGTTGAAGCTAAAACAAAAGAAAAACAGACAGCGAAAAATGTCGAGGACCATACGGTGACAGAAGAAATCACCGCCGTGTTAGAAGAAATTATCGAAGAACCCAAACCGGAGAAAGTAAAGGGAGAAATCATTACTTTCATCGATGAGAAGAATTTTTTGATTGGCGAACAGCACTATCGCCTAGTAAAGGATCATCGAGAGGGGTTCAATCCAGAAAAACTTGGCGAAAGATATAGTGAAGTCTTGTCGCGTTATGACTATATCGTTGGTGATTGGGGCTATGAACAACTAAGATTAAAAGGATTTTTCCGTGTAGATAACAGACGTGCTCATCCCGACCAACGAATTGATGCTTTGGAAGATTATTTGTATGAGTATTGTAATTTTGGTTGCGCTTATTTTGTGATTGAACAAATCGGAGGTAAGAAGGAAAAAAATACTCCTCGCCGAAGAAAAAAGAAAAATCAAAACCAACATCGTGCGTACATTGATGAGAAAAAAGGACCCGTTTCTTCAAATCACAAAAAACCGGTCATCAAAAAAAGAAAAACAGAACAAAAAAAGACTGAAAAAACATCAACTAAACCAAAAGCCAACACTAATTTTACGATAAGACAAAGGGAAGAGTAAAGATGGATTATAAAGGATATTTGATTGATTTAGATGGAACGATTTATCGGGGGACTGAACCTATACCTGCTGGGAAACGTTTTGTGGAGGCTCTTCAGGCAAAAAAACAGCCTTTTCTGTTTGTTACGAATAACACCACAAAAAGTCCACAAGCAGTAGCAAATCGCTTGGCAGATGAATTTGATATACACGTTAGCCCTGAAACTGTTTATACAGCTTCTTTAGCAACGATCGATTTTATGCACGCTGCCGGGAAAGGAAACACGTTTTATGCCATAGGTGAAGCTGGTTTGATCGATTTGATTTTAGAAGCAGGATTTGTCTGGGACGAAGAAAATCCCGATTATGTAGTAGTCGGTCTAGATAATTATCTGACGTATGAAAAAGTAGTCAAAGCGACTCTTGCAATCCAAAAAGGGGCAACATTTATTGGAACAAATCCAGATAAAAATATTCCAACTGAGCGTGGGTTGCTGCCGGGTGCAGGATCGGTAATTTCGTTTGTGGAGACAGCTACGCAGACGCCACCGATTTATATTGGCAAACCAGAAGCGATCATTATGGATAAGGCGGTAGAAAAATTAGGTTTAACGAAAGCAGATGTCATCATGGTTGGAGACAACTATGAAACAGACATCCAAGCAGGGATTCGAAATGGGATTGATACGTTGTTGGTGCTCTCAGGATTTACGAAAGCTGAGGATGTACCTTTATTACCGGTACCTGCTACACACGTTCTCCGTTCGTTAGATGAGTGGAGTTTCTAGAATGAGAAAAACAAAATGGGTGTGGGGAGAATATGCTGGTTTGGTTTGTCTATTCTTCATGCTGATCAGTCTGGCGATCGCGATAACAATCAATTTTCGCTTTCTCTATGAACTAGACATCAAATATCTGAACATATTGGATCATACTACGCTTGATCAAGAAACTTTATTGAAAAATTTTGATCAATTAATGGCTTATTTAAATAATCCTTTTCAGAAGGAATTAAGTCTGCAAAATTTTCCTATTTCTACAAGTGGGGCACATCATTTTTATGAAGTCAAAAAACTTTTTTTACTTAACTATTTTGTGCTGCTGCTGACGTTGATACCTAGTATCTACTATCTTTTTTATCTGAAACGTCATAAGCGTTTTTGGCGTTTAGTTCAACCGTTTAAGATTGGAATGCTCGTACCGATTGTTTTTGGCTTTTTTATGTTGGTAGGATTTGATCGCTTTTTTATCTTGTTCCATGAAACATTTTTTAACAACGACGATTGGTTGTTTGATCCGACAACCGATCCAATCATTAACGTCTTACCAGAACAATTTTTTATGCATAGTTTTATTTTATTTTTTATTTTAATTGAACTCTTTTTTGCTTTTTTTGTGATCATTGGAAAAAGAGAGCTAAAAAGAAGTTAAAATCAAACATAGAATAGAACAAATCATAATGCCTATTTTGTTTCAACAGAATAAAAAAAGCCCGAGACAAGGAGATTGTCTCGGGTTTTTGCTTTAAACGGTGTTCAAACATCAGCTCCTTGAAATAAGCCTGAATTTTTCAAAATATGAGAAGCTATTTTAAAAAATTCTTTCTTATTGTCATCGGAGCTATACGATGTTTTCACAACCTCTGATTCACGGTGTTCAAAGAGCTGTCCTTCGGTATTAAGTCAAAAAATCTCAAAACATGAAAAGCTGTTTCGAGATTTTCATCCTTAATACTCAGGACAAAACGCTCTTTTCACAACCTCTTTCTCTAAACGGTGTTCAAACATCGGCTCCTTGAAATAAGCCTGAATTTTTCAAAATATGAGAAGCTATTTTAAAAAATCCTCTCTTATTCGCTCGGAGCTGATCGCTTCTTTCACAACCTCTTATTGAGTCAAACGACTGCGTTTTTCTGGCTCTTGGTGAGCAAGACGACTGGCAGCAGAGGCAGCGATTGCACCCACGATGTCATCCAAGAAAGTATGCACATTTTTTCCGTCATGGCTATTTAATTTTTGTAAAATACCAGGCTTTACTTTATCGATATAGCCATAATTAGTGAAACCGATTGTCCCATAGACATTTACAATTGATAAGGCTAGTATTTCATCGATCCCATACAGTCCTTCATCATCTTCAATGATATGTTGGAGCGGTGACATCAACTTATTTTCTTCTGCTAAAATATCTAATTGAACCCCAGTTATGATCGCGTTATGGACTTCACGTTTGGTTAAGACAGCGTGAACACTTTGGATACAATCTGCTAAAGTAAGATCAGTAATGTAATCTTTTTGTAAAAACATCACTAGCTCAGCAATGTCTTCAAGGGTTACTCCACGCTCATTGAGCAATTCACGTGCTTTTTCTTCTAGCGTTTCAGTTTTGATAACCATTTTCTTCCTCCTTTTGCTTCTGTGAATCAACTATATTGTTAGCCTACCAAATAAAAAAGCAAGAAACAAATGTTGTCTCCTCTGCTTTGGACAAAATGGTCAAAAATCACACAAGCTATCCTATTTCGGAGGAACTTTTTTATCATATAAACTGGTACTATGTCCAGGTTGTGTGCGTTCTTTAGGGTTAATAAAGTGTAACGCATTATTGACAGCTGTAGGTGCTTCGCCAAATCCAGTAGCGATCAATTTTACTTTTCCTTTGTAAGAACAGATATCGCCAGCAGCATAAACGCCTGGTATCGAGGTTGACATATCTGAGTTTACTGAAATTGCATTTCTGGTACTTTCAAGTCCCCATGTTGAAAGATGTTCTAGATTTGAGGTGAACCCATAATTAACAATCAATGAATCAATCAGTAACTCAATTGTTTCCTCGCTTTTTACCCGTTTTAAGCGAACAGCAGTCAATTCCCCATTTTTTCCAGATAATTCATCAATGAGATAGGGAGTTAAAAGATTGACTGATGAAGCTTTCAATAAGTTTACACTATGCTCATGAGCTCTAAATTCTGGCCGGCGATGGATAAGATAAACTTCACTCGCAATCGGTTCTAGCATCAATGCCCAATCAATTGCTGAATCACCACCACCTGCAATTGCTACTTTTTTACCAGCATATTTCATTAAATCGTTCACAAAATAATCGAGACCGTGATGCTCATAAGTTGTTGCTTCTGGTACATTTAATTTTCTAGGTTGAAAAGAACCGCTTCCTAAAGTCAAAATGACTGCTTTTGAATAGTGGATTCCTTTAGTAGTTGTGATTTCAATTATTTCATCTTCTTTAGTAATAGAAAGAACTTCCTCATTCAAATGAAAAGAGTGATTGAATGTGGTTAACTGTTTTTCCAGATTTGCTACTAAGTCACTGGCTTTCACGGCGGGATAGCCGGGAATATCATAAATATATTTTTCTGGGTAAAGCGTTGCTAATTGCCCACCTAGTTGAGGTAAACTGTCAATGATCTTAGTTTTTGCTTGACGCATACCTGCGTAAAACGCTGCAAACATCCCTACTGGTCCTGCACCGATAATTGTAATATCATAGATTTCCATAGAAAACTTCCTCCTCATACCCACACTATAGCAGAATTTAATTGAGAATACTTCTCAAACAAATGATTTATTTCTAATTCTTAAGGAGATTGGGGCAGAAGCGAAAACGATCTCTCGTGAAATCTACTGGTTCACATATTTAAAAATACTCGTGGATTATTTTTTAAGTCAGAGAAACGCAGAAAAGTATCTATCATTTGATAAAAAGTATATAATCATTTTTACATAAGGATGAGTCTTTTTGTTTTCTTAAGTTTCATGTAACAGCGAATAGAGAGAATATGTTATTATTACCAATGAAGGAATAATTTTTAGGAGGAAAAAGATATGGTATTCCCACAATTAAGCTTAGAAAATGAAAAAGGACCAAAGGCAGTAATAAAAACAAACCGTGGTGATATTACGGTCCAATTATTCCCAGAATTAGCGCCTAAAACAGTTAAAAATTTTATTGAACTTGCTAAAAAAGGATATTACGACGGAGTAATTTTCCACCGTGTCATCCCTGATTTTATGATTCAAGGTGGCGATCCAACTGGTACAGGTATGGGTGGCGAAAGTATCTATGGTGAAAGTTTTGAAGATGAATTTAGTCGTGAGTTGTTCAACTTACGTGGGGCGTTATCGATGGCTAACTCTGGACCAAATACAAACGGTAGCCAGTTCTTTATCGTGAATAATGAAAATGTACCAGCGAATATGCTAGATCAATTAGAAGGTGCAGGCTTCCCGGCTGAAATCATCGAAGCATACAAAGGTGGTGGGACACCTTGGCTAGATTTCCGTCATACTGTATTTGGTCATGTGATTGATGGCATGACTACCGTAGACGAAATTGCTAACGTACAACGTGGTCCACAAGATCGTCCAGTACATGATGTAGTGATTGAGAAAGTTGAAGTATCAGAATAATCACTCGCAATAGTAAGACATTTTAATTATTAACTAATCACAAAATAAACCAACTGGTTTCAATCATTGACCCAGTTGGTTTATTTTATTTCTAATTAGAATAGAACCTCGTTTAAAAGTCGTCAAAAATGCTTTTGTTTTTTATGTGAAGGCTTTTTTTATCCGCATCAATCCATCTAGTAGTGTTTCTTCCGGACAAGCTAAATTCAATCGCATATGAGCATGACCGGCAGGACCAAATGAGATGCCAGGATTTAAAACAACTTTTCCTTTGGTAATCAATGTTTGTTCTAGCAACTCGTCATTCGCTTCATAAGCAGAAAAATCTAACCACATCAAATACGTTCCTTCAATCGTCATCACACCTAGTTGAGGTAAATGTTTTTCAAAAAAAGAAGTGGCAGTGGCCGCGTTTTTTTCTATATAAGGAAGCAGTTGACTAAGCCATTCTCTACCCGTTTCGTAAGCAGCTTGTGTACCGATTAGACCAAAAGTATTTATATCTTGTTGCTGATTCATTAGTAACCGCTGTTCAAATTGTTCTTTTAATTTAGGATTTTTTATAAACACCATTGAGTTTTTAATCGCTGCTAAATTAAAGGTCTTGGTTGCCGAAGTAAACGTGATTAAAGACTGACTTAGTGTTTCATCAATCGTTAACATCGAGTTAAAATGGTTCGTTGAAAAAACTAAGTCTTGATGAATTTCATCACTAAAAAGCAGCACTTTGTGTTTCAAACATAGTTCGCTTAGTTGTGATAATTCTTCTTTAGTCCAAACACGCCCCCCTGGATTGTGGGGATTACAAAGGATTACCACTTTTACTTGTTGTTCAACGATCTTTTTTTCCATATCTTGAAAGTCCATCATGAATTTATTGTTTTGTTCAATTAATTGACTCCGTATAAGCTGACGGTGATTACTCTCGACGATTGCAGAAAAAGGTGGGTAAACGGGGTCATGGATCAGCACACTGTCACCTGGTTCAGTAAAAGTTTGAATTGCAACAGCTAAACTAGATAAAACACCGCTAGTAAAGACAATGTGTTCTTTTGTTAAAGATACCTGATGCTGTTGTTTTTCCCAATTGATGACTGCGTGATATAATTTTTCTGAAACGGTAGAGTAACCAAAAAGACCTTGAGAAACATAATTTTCAAAAGCTTTTTTTACTCCAACAGGTGATAAAAAATCCATGTCTGCAACCCATAAAGGCAATAAGTCGTCTCTTTGATAGGTTTCTTTAATTGAATCCCATTTTACGCTATCGGTATGTCTTCTTGAAACTTTCTTGTCAAATTCACTCATCTAAAGGACCCCTTTTTCTATTGAGTATTTTCAAAACTTCTTTTTTTAAATCATTTACAGTATAATGATAAATGCAAAGAGAGGGAAGTACATGACATATAAAATTGGACAAATAATTAAAGGAAAAATAACTGGAATACAGCCTTATGGTGCATTTGTGTCTTTAGACGAGGAAACACAAGGCTTGATTCACGTATCAGAAGTACAATCAGGTTACACGAAAAGTATTCACACATTGTTAAAAGTTGGTCAACCAGTAACTGTTCAAATCATTGATATTGATGAATATTCAAAAAAAATTAGTTTGTCGTTACGTACGTTGGAGAAGAAGAGCCCTGTTATTCCTTATCGAAGGAAAAGATACTTTACGAATAAAAATAAAAAGATCGGGTTTGCCACGATTGCGGAACAACTACCAAAATGGGTGGACGAAGCACTAGAAGAACTAGAACAGAAAGAAAATAAGAAATAAAAAGTGTATTTTTTCTGAAAATGTGCTAGAATTTTTATGTAAACCACAGAACAAGTTGATCGAGGTGGAAATTTTGGCAAGCAAAAAAGTAGCTGGTACAATCATGTTGCATTTGGAGGATGGATCAAAAAAATTTTTAGTCCATTCAATTGATGACAAGCTGGAGTTTGCATTAGCAGAGCTTTCAGAAGAAAAGACGGGGTTAGCAAACATACTTAGCTTTTTAAAAGAAATCGTTCATATTGATGTTAGCAAAATTAATTTGATGGAGTTGACCAATACACATATTAATCACGAAAATGTTCCATTGTTTGTTTTTGAAACTGAGCAAAAAAGTCAAAGTGAAGACTTAGGTAAAGGCTATCTTTGGGAAGACCCAGATCAAATGCGCTCTGTCCTTGGCACTTACGAAGTGGAAGGAGTTCCTTTCTTTTAATGTAGAATTAGACACCAAAAGAAACTTGAAAAAAATTCAAGTTTCTTTTTTTATGGTAACCGGTCCTCTTTAAAGGATGAAACGTTCAGTTTATCATGGATTATATTCGATAATGCAAACTTTTTTATGCTTCTTTTGAAGTAAAAGCGAATGATGATCTTTTGCTTGAATATTCTTTTGAAAAATTAAGTGAAAATGTTTGTTGACGTACCTTGGTTTACGTGATAAATTTATTAACGTTGATTTAAGAAACAGCGTAATGAAACTTTCTAAAAAAATAGCAGAAAAGTTCTTGACGTTTCTAAAAACACATGATAAGATAACTAAGTCGTTAAAAAACGACAGCTTACGAAGCTTGATTCTATCGAAAAAAACTTCAAAAAAGTTGTTGACAAATAACAAACAACGAGTTATGATAAATGGGTTGCTGGAACACTTCTGAAAAACGAAGTCGAAAAAAACTTTT
>NZ_JBFOFG010000013.1:0-53833 GCF_040887165.1 Enterococcus sp. C65
ATTTGCATAAATTAAGAGAAAATAAAAAGTTAGGAATAATCGTATTTGGGATTGTTCCTAGCTTTTTTACAAACAAAGGTATATTAAAACAATGAAGATGGACAAGCGAGGCATTCCTCCTATTTAGCTGGTTTTTAGTAAAAGATAAAAGGTGACAAAATTAAGTATAGTTAACAGGTTGTTTGACGAAGTGAGGCTGCCAAGTAAAAAAATTGCACTGAAATTTGCAAACAGATTAAAGATAGACAGCTGGAAATACAAGTTACGCTACATATCAAAAAGACAGTGTGTTAATTCCCCATTTTCTTTTTCTATCCTTTTAGAGAAAAAGGAGTAAATAATCCTCATGCTTCTACTTTTACCATAAAATACAAAAAAGTTAGGCATAAAGCAAGGGGAGAATTGGTCGGAGTAATCTATTCGAGTGAATGCGAACAAATTTTCGGTTTATGATGAAAAAAAGCAATGAAAATGGTATGATAAAAGGGCATATAATTTTATAAAGCAGTACCTATTTTATAAAAATTATTCAAATAAAGCCGGATAAGGCATAAATTCATCTTGAGTAAAAAGGAGGACACTCGATGGTTAAATTCATCCATGCAGCTGATTTACATATCGATCGCTCTTTTGAAGGACTAGTAAATTTAGATAAATCGGTACAGGAAAAATTATTAGAGGTTAATTTAAAAGTTTTAGCAAATATTGTAGACAAGGCTATAATAAATGAAGTTGATTTTGTTTTACTTGCGGGAGACACCTTCCATCAAAATCGTCCTTCATTAAAAATCCAAAAAAATTTTTTTGATCAAATCGAACGATTGAATGAAAAAGAGATTGCTGTCTATTTGACATTTGGAAATCATGATTATTATCAATCAGAGCGCTACTGGTTTACTTTTCCCGAAAATGTCCATTTATTTACTTCGGAAGAGGTAGAAACAAAGACATTTTTATCTAAAAAAGGGGAAAAGGTCGCCATCAGCGGGTTTAGTTATTTACACCAATGGATACAGGGAGATAAAGTTGCTGAATTTCCTTTACGACACTCAGTGGATTATCATATCGGTCTGTATCATGGCGAAATAGGGAGCAATCAGCGGGGAAACTATGCACCTTTTCAGCCGTCTAAAATGCAGGAAAAAGGCTATGATTATTGGGCATTAGGACATATCCATGTGCCAATGTCTTTAAACGAAAAAGAAACAATGAATTATCCAGGGGCACCTCAAGGCCATACCCAAAAAGAGCAGACAGCTAGAAATGTTTTATTGGTTGAATTGACCTCCAGTGAATGCCAGACGATTCCGCTAGAGGTCGCAGAAGTATACTGGGAGAGTAAGAACGTGTCTTTAAAAACTGCTCGGACTACGCAAGACGTGTTACAAGTGATCCAAGAGCAGTTAACTATGGGAAATCCAAAACTGACGTTGTTAGATTTAAAGGTAACAGAGTATCATCACTTGAACCAAGAAGTGATTGATCGAATCTATTCTGGCGAATTACTTGAGTATTTAATGGAAAAAATAGCCAACCTATCTACAAATTTACTTATTTGGCGTATATCTATTAAGGAAGATGAAAGAATGAATCGAATATCGTTGAAGGTCTCACAGACATTAGTTGACCAACTCTTTGAAACTTATCGGGTAAGTGAAGATTTCCATCAGATTTTAGGTGAGATGTACAGTCATCCTGATGCGGTTCGCTTGATGAATGATTTACCTGAATATCAGGAAGGTACCTTGACTAAAGCCAAGGCAATACTGGAGCAAGATTTTGTGTTCGAGGAGGAAAGTATATGAGAATCCTTCGAATCGAAATAGCTGCATTTGGTAAGTGGAGACAAAAAACATTTGATTTTATTTCTGGAAATCAATTGATCTACGGTGAAAATGAAGCAGGCAAGTCAACGATTTACCAATTTATTCAGGCTGTATTATTTGGCTTCCCTTCAAAAGGAAAGAAGAAAAAAGACTATACGCCGAAAGATGGGGCTGCCTATGGTGGGAAAATTTGGTTAGAACATCCTGTTCATGGAGAAATACTAGTTGAACGTTACAAACAGCAAAATCGTGGGAAATCCAAAGTCCTTTTTAATGAGCAACAGGGAAGTGATGAATTATTAGAGAAATTACTTTCTCCACTAACAAAGGATTTATTTCAGCAGGTTTTTACTTTTCAACAAGAACAGTTAACTGAACTAGATCATCTACGAGAAAAAGAATTACATGATGCACTGATCACATTAGGGATTACGGGTAGTTCGTATGTTTTTCAAAAAAGACAAGAATATTATCAGCAAGCCCAACAGCTTTTTAAGAAAAAAGGACAGAAACTGCTTATCAATCAGAAATTGAATGAGTGGAAGAACCTTCAAGAAAGAGTCCATCAAAAACAAGAGCAGGAATCTTTTTTCGGTGAACTCATTCGACAAGAACAAGCCTACAGTCAAGATCAAAGAGAGCTACAAAAAAAACTCCAAGAGATAAACGAAAAAATTTCTCAGATCAAGCAACAAGAGCTGAATTATTCTTTATACGAAGAGTGGCAAACACTTAAAGCCAATACCTTACCACAAGTTCCTGAAGAACAGTTGCTTTTAGACTTAGAGGAATTCACTAAACGCTACCAGCAGATGACGGAACGCCTAGATGAGCTCGAAGCTACTTTAGAAAAACATAGCGGAATGGATCAACAGTCGGCACGATATTATTTCTATTTGGAACAAGAGCAAGTACTAAAAGAATTGCAACAACAGCAAACACAAATCGAACATTGGCTGAATGAATGGCAAAGACTCCAAGTGGAAGAACGAGAAATTGATTCAGAATTAAAAATTTTAGAACAAAGTTGGCAATGGCAACGGACACAAATGCCACAAGAATTTTTGCATACCGAAGAATGGCAGCAACTGTTTTCTGAAAATCGTTTGTTGAAAGAACAAGTCAATCAATTATCAATCAGATCAGAAATCGTCTTAGAGCAGCAGCGGACGATTGAAGCGGAGATCAACCAATTAGAAGCCACACATCCAGAATTATTACAGTCGGCACCTTCAGAAGTTCGTTCAAAGAACAAAACACCGTTTGCTATTATCGGCGGATTCTTTTTTGTGGTGGGGATCTTCCTACCAATGCCTTGGAAACTAGGAGTCTTTTTATTAGCCTTAGGTACATTGGGGTATTCATTTTATGAAAGGAAATCACTGAATGGTCAGAAAAGTGATTTATCAGAAATCAAAGGTAAGTGGCAAGAAAAACTGGGACAATTAGACAATACGTTAGCTCAAATCGAAGAAATCAATCAAAGTAAAAACAAGCTAGTGATTGAACAACAAAAAATCCAACAAAAAGCTTTCGATTTTCCAAAGGTCCATCACTTAGGAACGATGAATACCTTAGAAGCGATGAAGGAATATGGGCATGAAGTATCCGATTATCAAGACTTGTATAGCCGCTTGATCAAGAAACAAGAACGAGCAAATGAGATTCAACAAAAGTTGGTACAGCTTGATCGTCAGTTTGAATTGATTAAGGAATGGTTACCGTTACAAGATAAAGGAATCGCTGAAAAAATGGTGCTTTTAACGAACTTCATCCAAGAAATGGAACAATTGAAATTCGCTAGAAGTTATCAACAAAATACACTGTTGAAACAAGAAATCAACCAATTGAAAAAGAAACAAAAAAGTTTGATCGAACACTATAGCGGACAGATGGAACAGGTCGGACTTGCTTATCCATCCGAAGTAGCTGCTTATTTGCAAAAAGCGCAACAAACAAAAACACAACTTCAACGACTAAAAGAGTTGGATGAGATTCTCGCGCCACTTTTTCCAAAAAAACGGACACGGGAGCAATTAAGTACTGAACTGTATCATAATCAAGAGAAACAACGGCAGTATCAGTTTGAAGAAAAACAATTGATCGAACAACGTCAGCGGTTAAAGATCCAAATCGAGGAATTACAAAAAGATGGTACGTTGGATGAGATGTACCAAGAAGAAAGTTTATTGAGAGCACAACTGCAACAACTGATGGAACATTGGGGCGGTCTAATGGTCGCTGGGACTTTTTTAGGGGATCTGTCTACAGAAATGAGTGAACGTCAATTACCACAATTGTTAAAAGCTGCTGGTCACTATTTAGGAGTCTTAACACAAAATCATTACCAAGAGATTTTATTGAGAAATGATACTTTGACACTAACAGACGGTGTAACTGATTTTCCCATTTATGAATTATCTACAGGAACGAAAGATCAACTGATTATGGCCATGCGCTTTGCCTACCTATCGTTAGAATCAAAACGTTCGATCTGTCCAATCATCATAGATGACGGTTGGTTGCATTATGACCATCAAAGAAAATATCAATTAGCCAAATTGTTAGCTGATTTCGGTCAAAATTATCAAGTTATTTGTTTTTCTTCTGACCAAGAAATGGTAAGCTATTATCAGGAGCTTCAACAATCTGTGAATATATTAAAGGATGTATAAAGAATGAAAAAAATTCGTGAATTAGTTGTCGATGAACAATTTGAATTGTTTGTTTTAATTAAAAATGCTGATGTCAGAGTTGCGAAAAACGGAAAAAAATTTATTGCATTTACTTTTCAAGATACGTCTGGAACGATTGATGGCAAATATTGGGATGCTTCTGAAGAAGAGATCAACAAGTTTACTGCTGGGACAGTTGTTTTCTTAAGTGGGAAGCGGGAAATCTATCAAGGAAACCCACAAGTAAAGATTTTGCATATGCGATTGACTAAACTTGAAGAGCCAAGTGATCCTAGTTTTTATATGGAAAGGGCTCCTTTGAAAAAAGAAGAAATGGAAGAAGAAATCAATCAATTATTATTTGATATAACAAATGCTCATTGGAATCGGATTGTCCGTCATTTACTAAATAAATATCAAAAGCAATTTTTTGAATTTCCCGCAGCAAAACGGAATCATCATGCTTTTGCGAGTGGATTAGCTTATCACACATTGACTATGTTGCATTTAGGTAAAGCGATTGCTGATGAATATCCAGAATTGAATCGATCGTTGTTATACGCAGGAATCATTTTACACGATCTCGGAAAAGTGATTGAATTATCTGGACCGATGAGTACGGAATATACTTTAGCGGGTAATCTAGTGGGGCATTTGGTACTAGTAGATGAAGAAATCACGAGAGCATGTATCGCATTGAAAATAAATGAAGCAGATGAAGATGTTTTGGTATTAAGACATATGGTCTTAGCACATCACGGCTTATTAGAATACGGATCGCCGGTTCGACCACGTATCATGGAAGCAGAAATCTTACATCAGATCGATAATCTCGATGCTTCAATGCAAATGATGTTGACGTCGATTCGTCAAACAGAACCTGGAAAATACACTGAACGGATTTTTGGAATGGAAAATCGTAGTTTCTATGTTCCCAAAGAACTATAGATAACTAAAGGCACGTAGCCTAACACGAACTACTTGTGAGCCTACGTGTCTTTATTATTGGAAAATTTATTTTGTTATTGATAAAAATCTACAATAGTGTAAGATTGTAGTCAGATGAGAAACCGTTTTACTAATAGGGGGAAAATAGTTAATGAATCATTATATCCAATCTCTTGGCGTTCAAAGAGATCCGCTATTTTTCTGGGTATTGGGAATTTTCTTCTCAGTATGTTTGTTGTATATGGCTTATAAATTGAGAAACAAATCCAAGATTGCTTTGATTACTTTAACGACTACGGGCGTCTTTATTTGTATTTTTGCTATGTTTGCAACGATCGTTACACTGATGACCAGAATCAGTTACTAAAAAACAGCTCTTTGTCAAAGTGAATAGGTAGCGAAAAAACATCAAAGTCAATCATTTACTTTGGTGTTTTAATCTATGCTTATCTTTTATAAAAAATAAGGTGGAAATTACGATCCTTCTTAGAAATTATAGCGTCAAAAAAAACAGACCTGGATAGGTCTGTTTTTTCATCTTATTTGCTTGATGATTCAGTTGTTGATGATTCAGAAGTTTTTGTTGATTCAGTTGTTTTAGATTCAGAAGATTTTGTTGATTTTGTTTTAGACCCAGATGTATTGGTATTAGCTGTTTCCATAGTAAATGGCGTTAATACATTTTTAAAGGCATCATCTGTGACTTTTACATTTTCTTCTTTTAATACTTTAGCGATAATTTCTTTTTGTAGGTCTTGATCACTTTCTTTTGTATCTCGGGCGATTGATTCTAATTGTTTCTTGTATTTATTCATGTCATCGCCTTTATTTTGGTTTTTGACCATTTTTACAACATAATAATCTGTTGAGTATGAAGTTGTATTTGTCGCTGAGATAACGTCAGATACTTGACCGTCTTTTAATTTGAAGGCTGCTTCTTTCACTTCAGTTGGAACATCTGTCGTTTGAGAATCAAATTTGATTTTTCCGCCATCTTTTTTAGTTGCTTCATCGGTTGATTTTTCTTTTGCCAGTTTCGCAAAATCAGTTCCGTCATCTGCTGATTTTTTCACTTCTTTTGCTTCATCTTCACTGCTTACTTTAATGATTTGTGCTTCAACTTCTGGATGGAAAGTTTTCCAAGCTTCTTTTAAATCTTTTTCTGTCACTTTGACGTTAGCACTTATACCAGCTTTTAATACTAAACTGCTTCTAAGTGCTTGTTTATATGAGTCTTCTGTATAACCAGCTGCTTCTAATTGTGATTTAAAGGTGTCACCGTAAGTTTCTTCATTCTTTTTGTATTCAGCATTGACATCTTTATCCGTTACTTTATCGCCATATTTATTTTCAAAGGCTTTGTAAATAATCATATTTTGAACTAATTGTTGGTTGTTTTGCGTATGTTTTGCTTCATTATAAAAATCTTCAACCGTGATAGTTCCGCCTTTCATTGTGGCGATGTCTTTATTTGTACTACCTGAACAAGCAGCTAATGCTAATACAGCTAGCGCACTAGTTGCAGCTAAAATTATTTTTTTCTTTTTCATTAAAATTGCTCTCCTGTGATTTATTATTATTCTTACAATAATAACTATACCATATCTATTTATTAATAAAAACGTTCTCGTGATAGTTTCAAATAAAATTCAAATTTTGATCACATTCCTAACTAAAAATTAAAAAAACAATAAAATTAAAATCAAAAGTGTTATAAAATTCCGCATTATTGCATGTCTTGTGGCAAATCATTTGTTAATTTTTCAACTTGTTCTTGGATTTGTGCAATTCTTGGTTCTGCTTGAAATTTAAAATTTTCAATATCTTTTTTCATTGATTCTTGAAAAGCGGGGATCAAAGTATTAGCTGTTTCTTTTGTGTCAACTAATGCTTGTTTGAAATTATTAAGACTGTTATTTAAATCATTTGTTAATTCCGTTGCTTCGTCTAGTTCAGCGATCAATTTTTTTCTGGTTTCGTTCCCGCTTCTAGGAGCAAATAACAACCCGGATATAGCTCCAACGGTCGTTCCAAAAACGATTCCTTTTAAAAAGTTTTTAATCAATGTTCTTCACCTGCTTTACAATGGTATGTTGAATTTGTTGCAATTCTTCCGCACTATATTCTGACTGATGGTTACCAAAGTGGATCGAAAAATCATCTTCTTTACTATAGCGAGGGACCAAATGGACATGTGAATGAAATACAGATTGATAAGCCAATTCACGGTTATTATTCAAGATATTCAGTCCTTGCATCTCAGGAAAAGCTTCTTCAATTGAACGAGCGATTTTAGGGATACGTGAAAAGACATCAGCTGCTAGTACTTCGTCATATTCAAAAATATCAGAAACGTGTTGTTTTGGAATAACTAGTGTGTGTCCTTTTGTAGCTTGGGATATATCTAAAAATGCATAGACTTTTTCGTCTTCGTAGATTTTATAACTAGGGATTTCTTGCTTAATAATTTTACAAAAGATACAGTTTTCCATAGGAAACATCCTTTCCATCAAAAATATTATTTATGTTAACTTTACCATATGTTCAAAGATTTGTATGAAAAAAAATAAATTGACTTCGTTTTCTTCATGGTATAATAAAAACAATCGAACGACGGAGGAAAAATTATGAGTCTAATTGTGGAACATGTAACAGGTGGCTATGGACATCTACCTGTTTTAAAAGATATTAGTTTTAGTGTACAGCCTGGCGAAATGGTAGGATTGATCGGTTTAAATGGCGCTGGAAAAAGTACAACGATCAAACATATCATTGGCCTCTTAGAACAAAAAAAAGGATCTATCACGATTAATGATCTGAGTTTGAAAAAAAATACTGAAGAATACCGAAAACAAATCGGTTTTATACCTGAAACGCCTTCTTTATATGAAGAACTAACTTTAAGAGAACATATCGAAGTGACTGCGATGGCCTATGATATTCCAATCGATATAGCGATGCAACGAGCTGAGAAATTGTTACATACGTTTCGTTTAGAGAATCGTTTGGAATGGTTGCCAGCCAATTTTTCAAAAGGGATGAAACAAAAGGTGATGATCTTGTGTGCTTTCTTGATCGAGCCTTCTTTGTACATTATTGATGAGCCTTTTTTAGGATTAGATCCATTAGCAATCAATGCTCTTTTAGAACTAATGGTAGAAATGAAAAATGAAGGTTCAGGGATCTTGATGTCTACGCATATTTTAGCTACGGCAGAAAAATATTGTGATCGTTTTGTAGTTCTGCACAATGGAGAAATACGTGCAGATGGAACCTTAAAAGACTTACAGGAGGAATTCCGACTACCTGATTCTTCTCTGGATGAAATTTATATCTCCTTGACAAAGGAGCAGGATCATGAATAATTTCTTTCAATTGCGATTAGCAAAACACCAGAAAAAAATGATGAAGTATTTGCGTTATGTACTAAATGATCATTTTGTATTGGTTTGCTTATTTCTATTTGGCGGAGTCGGCTTTTACTATTCAAACTGGTTAAAAACGTTAACGACTCCTTTTCAAATGGGTGGGATTATCCTTACGATCTTTTGGTTTATTTGTTTGTTTTTTGGTAAATTTGCCACTTTCACGCAAGCGGCCGATCTGGTTTTTCTACTACCGAAAGAAAAGGAGATGCATCAGTATCTCCAACGAGCTTTTCTTTATTCCAGTCTATTTCCTTTTCTGTTCTTAGGACTAGCTTGTGGCTTTTCAATGCCCCTCGTGGTTGTGACAACCGGGCAGCCTTTTTCTTTTTATTTCGTTTATTTACTGATTCTCTGGGGATTGAAGAGTAGTCAACTACAAATCAAACGAGTGGAGCTTTTCCGAATTGAAGAGAAAAAATTGATGGTATGGAAAGCTTCTTGGTATCTTTCGACATTGCTGATCTTGTTGCTTACGGTCTATGGATGGCTCTGGCTTGGATTGTTAGCTATGTTGATTCAATTAAATATTTACTTTTGGTTTTTATGGAAAAATATGACGTATCGGTTGGATTGGGAAAAAATGATACAAAAAGAAGAGCAACGTTTACATCAAATCTATCAATTCATCAATCTTTTTACTGACGTGCCGGAAATCACTTCTAAAGTCAAAAGAAGAAGGTATTTAGACCCGTTGCTTCAACATACGAAGAAAACGAAAGATAATACTTATTATTATCTTTATGTCAGAAGATTTATTAGAGGTTCTGATTTCAGTGGTCTTTTCTTACGCTTAGTGTTGATTGGAAGTATCTTGATTGCAGGTATTGAAGATGTTTATTTTATAACTGCTATTGGGGCGCTTTTTATCTATTTGATCGGATTCCAAGTGATTCCTTTATACAATCAATTTCGTTACATGACACTTGTCCAACTTTATCCAATCACGGAAAAGCAAAAAGAAGTTGCGCTGCAAAAATTATTGTTAAATCTTTTGCTGATTGCCGCTAGTCTTTTTGGATTGATTGGTGCAATCGTATTAAATGGGCTAGACAAACTCATACCGATTATCAGTTATTTGATCGTCATCGGCTTGTTTATTAAAATCTATACACCGACTCGGATCAAAAAAATGAACGAATAAAAGAGGTGAAAAAACGAGAGAATAAGGCAGATTTGCTTTTTCTCTCGTTTTTTTGATAAAAGATGGTTTTTTAGAGAGGAATACAGGAAAAAAGAACGTATATGTGCTTGACGTTCGGGGCTTAGGCGACTAGAATAATAAGTACTGCAAATCATAGAGTTTAGAGGACGGGAGAATGCATGATGGAGTTTCAGTTAGACCAAGAATGGCGTTTACGCCCAATCAAAGGTGATACGGGAAAAACATACATAGGCATGCGCGATGAAGATAAGGTCTTTATTAAACGCAATACGACTCCAATGCTTGCTGCACTATCCCGAGAAGGAATTACACCAAAACTGGTATGGACGAAACGGACAGGAAATGGCGATACCTTAACAGCACAGGAATGGCTAGAAGGACGTTTATTAACTCCGACCGAGATCGGCCAGCGAAATGATGTTATTGATGTCTTGTATCATTTGCATCATTCTGCTTCACTTAAAACGATGTTGACTCGGATCGGTGGCAGAGTGATGACACCAGAAAAAATGTTGCAACAATATGAACTGGAGTTACCTGAGACACTCAGAAAGAATCGATTTTTACAAATCGTTCACCAGTTTTTGCGTCAACAAATTCCACAGATGGATAAAGAGAACTTTGCAGTTGTACACGGAGATGTCAATCATCGGAACTGGTTAGTGTGCAAAAATTATTTGTATCTAGTTGATTGGGATTCAATTATGTTTGCTGATCCAGCGGTGGATATTGCCACGATTTTAGGGAATTATGTTCCATTATCTAATTGGAATCAATGGCTCGTTACTTATGGGATTCGCCCAACGGATGAGATATTAGAAAAATTACATTGGTATGCTGCGATGAACCTTTTACAAGAGATTACCCGATATTGTCAGCGTGAAGATCATCGACGAATGAATGAAGAGATCTTACAGTTGAAAAGAATTTTTAGTGGTTGAGCAAAGAGTCAAAAAGAATGAGTACGGTGTACGAATAAAGCATTTATTGTCGATTATTTATTCAGAGTTAAGATCAGAAGAGTAGAACATCACTTGTCTGATCTTTATTTTTTTAGGAAAGAAAGGAATGGAGTTTTCATGCGTGTACGTAATCGCCCAGGTGCTGCTGAAATGCTAGCAGCGCATCCAGATTTAGTAATAAGTGAACCAACCAAGTGGAGAGGTAAGTGGAACGAACTATTTGGCAATGAGCAGCCGATCCATATTGAAATTGGTATGGGAAAAGGTCAGTTTATCACAGGAATGGCTAAGGCTCATCCTGAAATCAATTATATCGGGGTAGAAATGCAAGTCAGCGTTGTATCAATTGCTTTAGATAAATTAATTGAACAACCATTACCAAATTTAAAACTATTGCATGTTGATGGTTCAGCGTTGACGGAATATTTTGCAGATAGTGAGATTGATCAAATCTATTTGAACTTTTCTGATCCGTGGCCTAAAAAGAGACATGAAAAACGCCGGTTAACGTATCATACATTTTTAGCGGTGGATGAACAAATTCTACGCCCTAAAGGAGAAATCCATTTTAAAACAGATAACCAAGGACTATTTGAATATTCATTAGCTAGTTTTTCTCAATACGGCATGATCATCAAACAAGTATGGTTAGATTTACATCAAAGTAAATATGAAGGAAATATCATGACTGAATACGAAGAAAAATTTTCTTCGAGAGGTCAAAGAATCTATCGTGTTGAAGCTCAATTTCCAGATAAAACGAAGAAATAATGACTTCATTTAATCAAAAGCAACCGAAACATTTTTGTTTCGGTTGCTTTTTTGGTTGTAGATGCAGCTGTTCGAGCAAGGAAAAATTGTAGGACAAAATATTTTCGTATTTATTTTATATAGAAGGTTCAATCAAGTTAAATTTAGAAAATGAAAATAAGCCTTTATCTGTAATCTTTAATTCGGGGATGACAGATAATGTTAAAAATGAAAGTGTTAAAAATGGATCGAATGATTGACTGGCACCTAACGCATGTGCTTCTTTAGTTAAGGAAACTAACTGCTCATTCACAGCTAAAAAAGGTTCTTGAGACATTAAGCCACCGATTGGTAAGGGTAAACAAGCCAACTCTTGACCATCTGCAACAGCGATCATTCCGCCACCTTTTTTGATTAATTGGTTTGCTGCTATTAACATATCTTCGTCATTCGTTCCCACCACGACGATGTTATGGGAATCATGCGCAACAGTTGTTGCAAGGGCACCTTTCTTTAGTTGAAATCCCTTAACGATCCCAACACCAACATTTCCTGTTCGATGGTGACGTTCGATCACAGCAATTTTTAGTTGGTCGTTGGTAATTGAAGGAACAAAGACACCATTTTTTGTGTCTACTTCTACGAGACAATCATTGGTCAATAAACTGTTGGGGATGACTTCGATCATGTGGGCTTTTTCAGTACAAAGTGGTAAAGCAAAAGAATCGACCGTTAATGGTTTCACATCCATTTTTGGTAATTTTTGAGCATAAGTATTTTTTTGTCTCGGAAATTGTTCCAGATTCAATTGTGCATTCTCTACCACGATTTTTCCATTAGAAAAGACAGTATTGATTGGAAGAGTCGATAAATCATTGGTTAAAAAGAAATCAGCTTGATAGCCAGGTGCGATGGCGCCTAGCTGACTTAAGCCAAAACATTCGGCAGCGTTTAGTGTGGCCATTTGAATAGCTTGTAATGGTTCCATTCCTAAATGGATTGCTTGGCGTATGATGTGATCGATAGAGCCTTCTGCAACCAGATCATCGATCAGTTTATCATCCGTGACAAATAAACAACGTCGTGAATTTTCTGGTGTTACAACGGGCAGGAGTGCTTCGAGGTCTTTTGCAACTGTCCCTTCTCGAATCATTAAATACATCCCTAAAGCTAGACGTTCTTTTGCTTCTTGTGCGTTAGTCGCTTCATGGTCGGTTTTTATACCAGCTGTCAAATAGACGTTTAGCTCATCCCCTTGAATACCAGCTGCATGACCATCGATTTTCATATTTTTCTCATGCATCAATTGTAATTTATCAATGATGGTTTTTTCGTTATTTGCAACAGCTTGGTAGTTCATCACTTCAGCAAGTCCCAACACTTCAGGACGATCAAGAAAAGGAATGAATGATTGGGCGTCTAGCACTGCGCCGCTTGTTTCAAAAGGTGTTACAGGAACGCAGGATGGCAGCATGATAAAAATATTCATTGGTACGGATTGGGCATCTTCAATCATAAAATCAAGCCCAATACTTCCTGCTACGTTTCCTATTTCATGAGGATCAGTAATTACCGAGGTGACGCCATGTAATAAAGAAATTTTTGCAAACTCGCTTGGAGATAAAAGTGAACTTTCGATATGCACATGCCCATCAATAAGTCCTGGTACGAGGTATTGATTTTTTGCATCATAGATTTCTTTGCCTTCGTATTGACCGATCCCCACGATTTTACCGTCACAAATCGCAACATCACCGGTTAGGATTTCTTTTGTAAAAACGTTGACGATTTGTGCATGTTTGATTACCAGATCAGCTGGTTCTTTTTTCCCAGCGACTAAAATATGCTTTGTTCGTAATGATTCCACCATGTTCCCTCCAAAATAAATTTTTAATAGTATAACATAAATTCGGATTTTGCCCATCTTTTAGCATTTAATGATACAAAAATAAAATAGTATTAGAAAAAAGACGTATGTTTTTTATGGAGGGGATAAGATGGATATAAAGGAGATATCAGATGATCTCATTAATGAAAGTTATAAAAAACGTGTTCAAGATATCTATATAATGCCTAATCAAACTGATTTCAATATTTATTACCGCTATAGTAAAAAACGAACATTCCAAAAAAGTATTGCATCAGATATTGGACAACAATTAATCTCACGCTTTAAATATTTAGGAGAGATGGATATCGGTGAGAGAAGAAAAGCGCAATTAGGTGCAATGACTTACGTCTTAAAAGAAAAAGAGGTCAGACTGAGACTGTCTTCTGTAGGTGATTACTTACAAAGAGAAAGTTTGGTGATTCGATTACTTTATGATTTGTCTGAAAAACAGTTCCGCTGTTTTTGTCCTGAGGATTTAAAGGTGATCAATGAGCGGAGTAAAAAGCGTGGGCTCTATTTGTTCAGCGGACCAGTTGGGTCAGGAAAAACTTCTTTGATGTACTATTTGGCACAAGATAAAGAGGTACAAGTAATTACAATAGAGGACCCAGTAGAAATTGAAGAAACAGCCTTTTTACAATTACAAGTAAACGACAAAATCGAACAAACGTATGAGGAATTGCTGAAGCTTGCATTACGTCATCGTCCAGATTTATTGATCATTGGAGAAATCAGAGATAGCAAGACAGCGAATGTAGCAATTCGAGCAGCGTTGACAGGTCACCGTGTATTTGCGACGGTTCATGCCCGACATTTAGATGGAACCGAAGCGAGAATTCTTGAATTAGTTGGCAGAAGCGATGAGTTTTTTGAATGTTTATCTGGCGTAATCTACCAAGAAATCCTTTTAGACCAAACACAAGCAGCAGCGGCTTTATGGGGTTACAACTTTACCTACAATGATTTTGAGAGGAAAGGGTGGGACCAAAGCTATGAAGAAGCAAAAAATAGTCGCTGGCGATCGTTTGCCTTCTAAGAAAATGTCACTGAACCATCAAGCAAAGTATATTCGACTGATGGGGGAGTTACTTGACCATGGATTTAGTATTCAAGAAGCAACGGAAATATTGTTGAAGATCACACCTGTCCCCCATATTTATTTACAGCAAGGACATCGTTTATTGCAAGAAGGACATTCTTTTTATGAGGTTCTACAAGCATTGGGTTTTACTCAAGACAAGCTTGTGCAAATCGAATTAGCCAGTGCGCATGGGAACTTGATCCAAACATTGAATGGGATGGCAGAACAATTTCGTCTCGTAGCAGAATTTCGAAAAGAATTAAAAAAGATGATCAGTTACCCGTGTTTACTGTGTTTGTTTTTATTAGGGATCTTAGTTGCATTACGCCAATTTATTTTGCCACAGTTATTAACTTCGGAAATGGTCATGGATACGCATTGGGGAATCCGATTTTTGCAGTCCTTTCATTGGTATGTTCTTCTTGTTTTACTGTCTGTTGGTTTATTATGTCTGTTTATCAAGATCAGGCTCCTAAAAATGGATATGATTCAACGAGGGGAATGGTTCAGCAACAAACCATTGATTGGTTCGCTTTTTTCCCTCTACCAGTCTTCTTATATCGCTTTAGAATTTGGAAAATTATTCTACGAGGGATTAGAATTGCGCCAAATTATTTTTTGTTTGAAAGAAACAAAACAAGGGAGTTTGATCCAACTATTAGCATTTCGTCTGACAAAAGGGTTAGAATCAGGAATTTCTTTAGCACAGCAGTTTGAGACTTATTCATTTTTAACGGCTGAATTTAGTCAAATCGTTTTACAAGGGGAAGCAAAAGGAAACTTAGGTAAAGAACTTTTGTTTTACAGTAAATTAGCAAGACAGCATTTTTTCCAAAAGGTGAACCGTGGACTTTCATGGATACAGCCAGTCCTTTTTCTAGGAATTGCCAGCTTGATTCTATTGATTTATGCAGCAATTTTACTGCCGGTTTATGGCAACATTGAGGAGGTTTTATTATGAAATATCTAGTCAATTTCAGACGAAAACAATTAAGGAATGTTGAAAGTTTTACGTTGATCGAAATGCTGATCGTCTTATTAGTGATCAGTGCATTAGTTCTCTTGTTCATCCCTAATATTTCCCGCTATCGAGATCATGTCAATCGAGAAGGCAAACAAGCAGTGATGCAATTGGTCGATGCTCAAAAAGAATTGTACTCTTTGCAAAATAATGGGAAAGTCCCAACGATCGCAGAACTCTTAAAGGAGGGATATATAAAGCAAGAACATGCAGATGCCTATAACCAAAAATAAACCAATTTGCCTTACTGGTTATACTTTGATTGAAACCTTATTTGTTTTGACGATCACTTTAGGATTATTTCTATTCCCTTCACTTTCGGTCTCAGCTTGGCAAAAGCAGATGACAATAGAGCAATTTTTTGCACAATTTGAAAGTAGGATATATGCCACGCAGAAAATAGCCATTGTCAGCCAACAAGCTACAAGAATCTTTTACGATCAATCAAAGGATCAAATTGTTTTTGACGTACCTAATCCAAATCTCGGTTGGTCAACTTTAGAGGTGCCAGATGAAATTACTGTCCAACAGATGGAAAAGCTCATATTCGCTTCGGGAACCGGCAATGAAAGTTCATTGCAAGCCTATCGGTTCTATTGGACAAATAAAAGACAAACAATCGTTTATCAATTTCAGCTAGGGAGTGGCCGATATATTAAAAAAATCGAATAGACATGCTTTTATTCTATTAGAAACAGTAATGGCTTTATCCATTACCTTATCGTGTATCTTTCTTGTCAGTCACGGGAATTTGTATTTATTAACTGCAGAAAAGCAAAATAATCAGGAAATCTTATTACTTCGCAGACTATATGAAGATGTAAAAACCTACCGAATGTATGAACAAATACCGAACCGAACGTTAAATGGACCAGATAGTCAGACAACCATAACCGCTAAAAAGAAAAAGATCGAAAAAGTGAAGCTCACACAAGGAGACAAAGTGATTGAGATTACCAAAATACCAGAATAAAGCTGCCTTTACACTGTTTGAATGTTTGATTTCGCTTGCCATTTTAAGTGCTGTTTTACTTTCAATCAGTCTTTTAATCACGCAAACAACGAAAGTGGAACAATATTTACAACGAAAGGATCAAAAAGAGTGGCTGATTTTTTTAGCTCAGTTTGAAGAAGAAATAAAAAAAGGAAAAAATGTCGTTATTAAAGATAACCGTATTTATTATGAGATGGAAAAGAAAACCTATTTATTTGAGCAATATCAAGCGTTGATACGTAAACGAGAAGTATCAGGGGGACACCAACCTGTGTTAACACAAGTCAAGCATTGGGAAGTGAGAGATTCTACTGCAGCTATCACATTTTTAATCGAATTTATAAACGGAGAGAAGTATGAGGGGATTTGGACCAAGCCACTATCATAAAAAGCATAACAAGGGGTTCAGTAGTAATATCTTATTCTCAACCTTACTATTGTTTCTAGTTTGTAGTTCCTTATTGTCGATCATTGTACAAACTTATCGCTCGACAGTAGATTTGAATCAACGCACCAAAAATTATTATGTAGCAAAAATAATCAAACAAATGGTTTTATCTGAAAGTAACGAGTTGAAAGAACAGGGAATGTATCAATATAATTTAGGAAAGGCTCATTACAAAAGAAAAGCGAATCAGCTAACGATCGAAATTCAGATCGAATCTCAGCATTTTCAGTTCATGGAAATGCTTAACAGTGATACAGAAAGTAACACAGAAAGTGAGTGAATCCATGAAAACGCACTCTTTTCTGTGTTACCGCTGTTTACATAACATTTATGTTTTTTATTTCACAAACAAAAAAGTGTGAAAACGATTGAAATTTTGCTCATAGTTCGTTAAAATTAAACAGGTAAAATAATTGTTATAATATATCTAGAAATGAGGTGCACCATGTTACCAGAAAAAATGGAACAGGGGTTTGAACAAAACCTAAAAGCGATTCAGCTTTTACAAAATGCATTGGGAACTTCCTTTTTAGAAGCCTATGTCGAAAATGCTGAAAACTTAATCGACAACTATCAAGTACGAGTGGTAGATGGAGTACCGTCTGAAGAAATCAAGCAACAGATTTCTGCTTTGTATAAAGAACTCAGTCAACTTTCCTTTGAACCAGAAGAGTGGCGCCGTCTGTCACAACTACTGTTACTAAAGGGGAGTCAGACAGAACATCTTCAAGCGAACCATCAACTTACTCCAGATAGTATTGGTTTTTTATTTGTCTTTTTAATTGAACAGCTATTCACAAATAAAGAAGAGCCAATCAAGATTTTGGACATTGCAGCAGGAATGGGCAACTTGTTATTAACAGTTCTTTTAAACCTATCAAGTGCGGGATACCAAGCGGAAGGGATGGGTGTAGATATTGACGATACGTTATTAGCGGTTGCTGCTTCAACAAGTGATCTGACTCAGGCGAATGTTCAATATTTTCACCAAGATGGCTTACAAGAATTACTGATTGATCCAGTGGATGTAGCTATCAGCGATTTACCGATTGGTTATTATCCGAATGATCAAAAAGCAAAAGAGTTTTTAACAAGCACCACACAAGGGCATAGTTATGCCCATCATCTGCTATTAGAACAGGCAATGAAGTATGTCAAACCAGATGGATTCGGTCTGTTTTTGATGCCAAGTAACTTCTTAGAAACAGAACAAAGTGAAGAAGTCAAAAGATGGTTTAAAGAAGAAGGATATCTTCAAGGAATGATCCAATTACCAGATGAATTATTCCGTAACAAGCAATCACAAAAAAGTATTTTGATCTTGCAGAAAAAAGGAACAAAGGCAAAACAAGCACAAGAAGTATTACTTGTAAAACTTGATTCACTAAAGAAACCAGAGAAGGTGACTGAATTTTTTAAAGAATTTGAAACATGGAAATCGTCTTCTCTTTAATCACGCACTAAGAAGGAGAATTATATGTCTAAAACAATTGCTATCAACGCTGGAAGTTCAAGTTTAAAATGGCAGCTATATCAAATGCCAGAAGAAACCGTAATTGCTAAAGGAATTGTCGAAAGAATCGGTTTAGAAGATTCAATTTTTACGATCAAATATGGTGAAGATCAAAAATTTGAGAAAATCATGGACATCGATGATCATGAAGTAGCAGTAAAAATGTTGTTAGATCAACTGATTGCATTACAAATCTTAAGCTCTTACGATGAAATCACTGGGGTAGGACATCGTGTGGTTCATGGTGGAGAAACTTATGCTGATTCTGTAATCGTGGATGAAGCTGTGATGGATCGCATTGAAGAATTGGCAGAGTTTGCACCATTGCATAACCCTGCTAACTTAATGGGTATCAAAGCATTTAAAAAAATCTTACCTGATATCCAAAGTGTGGCTGTGTTTGACACGTCATTCCACGCAACAATGCCAAAAAGCAGTTATTTGTATAGCTTACCTGTTTCTTACTATGAAGATTTCAAAGTAAGAAAATATGGCTTCCATGGTACAAGTCATCGCTATGTAGCAGAACGTGCGGCTAAGATGTTAGAGAAACCAATCGAAGAGTTGAAATTGATCACTTGTCACTTAGGGAATGGTGTTTCAATTACGGCAGTAGATGGTGGAAAATCAGTTGATACTTCGATGGGATTCACACCACTGGCAGGTGTAACAATGGGAACACGCTCAGGGGACATCGATCCAGCTGTTTTACCTTATCTAATGGAAAAATTAGAGATTGATATTGATGAAATGGTCAACATTTTAAACAAAAAATCAGGTTTGTTAGGTCTAACAGGTTTATCAAGTGACATGCGTGATCTTGAGAAAAACTATGAACAAGAACATATCCATTTGGCATATGACATCTTTGTAGACCGTATCCGTAAATATATTGGTGGATATGTGACAACGATGAACGGCGTTGACGCAATTGTTTTCACTGCTGGAATTGGCGAAAATGATGGGCACGTCCGTAGTGAAATCATTAAAGGGATGACATGGTTTGGTTGTGAAATTGATCCTGAAATGAATAAAAAACGTGGGGAAGAATTAGATATCTCCACAAAAGATTCAAAAGTCAAAGTACTTGTCATTCCAACTGATGAAGAATTGATGATCGCTCGTGACGTGGAACGTTTACGTAAATAAATATTCTAATGAAATAGTTGTTAGCCTTTTTTAGGTATGAAATAGTGTAACGAACGTATCATAATTTTAAGAATAAATTTTTTCCGAAGTGAACATTGTTCACTTCGTTTTTTTGTTTTGTCTATAAAAAGTGATTGATTGAAAAAAAGAAATGTTCTTTTTTAAATCAATAAAAAATATAGAAATAAAATAAAGTATTATGAAAAAAAGGGAGGAGATTGAATTGAGAAAAACAAATCGATTAACGATAACGATTATGAGTGTACTAATATTAGCTAATTCATCTATAACTGCCAGTCCATTTGTATACGCAGAACAAAATGAAGTCTCAGGAAAGAAAACAATGAAAAGTGAAATCAGCCAGGCAAATATTTCAGGTGAACATTCAGATGTGAAACAAACGAACATTCCTAATGATCAAAACGTTAAGAAAGCGACTGAGGCAGTGAAACTTCTGTTTGATGAAACAGGAGCAAAAACAAGTAATACCCAAGCAAAAATTAATGAAGTAAAGCTACAAGTAATGGAATTAACAGAAAGTGTACAAAAAACAAAATTATTTGAAAAAATTGTTCAAGCGCAAGAAATGTATGATTCAAAACAGACTAAAATGACAAATTCTAAAGAAAAAAATGGACAAAAAGAATTTGACGAAAAAACTCCTTCCTGTACAATCGACCCCTATATTTATGGAAACGTATATATGACTGGTACTTATGAAGGGGAAATCAATCAATTTAAATTGATTGTTGGCGATAAAGAATATACCCCAGGTTTTACTTTGTTACCAAATAATCAGTACAAACTTTATATTGGAAAGAAAATTCCGCCTTCAATTTTTTCAGTCACAGTAAAAATCTTTGATAAAAAAGGAAAAGAGACAAGTTCTCAAAACGTTTCAGTTCAAGCACCGAAACTCACCATTAACAATTACACATTAGGAGAAAACTATGTCAAAGGTGAGTTTATTGGTGATGTTGCTAAATTTAAATTGAGGGTGGGGACCACAGGAAGCACGAAAGAATACACTCCAGGTTTTAGACGATTAGCGAATAATCAATTTGAAGTCTATGCGAAAGATAAAATATTACGTGGAAGTAAAAGAGTCGTTTTGGTTGCTCTGAATTCAGAAGGAGATTTGTTAAAATCTGGTTTAGTTAGAGTCCAATCTCCCTACTTAGATATAAATGACTATAAATTAGGAAATGAATATATTACAGGTACCTATGCTGGGGCAGTAAAGAAATTTAAGTTAGTAGTGGATGGAAAAGAGTATTTTCCAGGATTTAAATTGTTAAAGGATAATCAATTTGAAGTCTACGCGAAAAACAAGGTATCGGCGCTAACTAAATCTATTACTTTGATTAGTTTAGATGAACAAGGAAAAGAAATCGTTAGTAAGCAAGTGGTTTTCATTGATTCAACGAATAAAGACTGACTATTTTTATAGCTGAAGCATTAACGACTCGTATAAAAAGTTACTTGAATAGAAATAGAAGAACAGCCAGTGTCACAAACAAAAATTTTTTTACCGAAGTGAGTAACTTTAACATTGTTTTTTATTTTATAAAATAGTCTATTTAAAAAAATGACATTTTTTTTTTAATAATTAAAAAAATAGCGAGCCCGAATAGGTTATTATTTCCTTAAATCAAATAAACAAAAAAGGGTGGTTTTTAATTGAAAAAGGGGAACTTGAAAAAGAATTTAGTGTCGTTTTCAACTACGAGTGCATTAGTATTATCTAGTTTATCTGGAGTAGTGACACCAATGGTCCATGCAGATCAAAATGGGGCGGGAGAAGGCATCACTATTACTACTTCGGAAAAAAATGAGAAAAAAGAAGAAGCAAATCAATCAAATCAATCAAGTCAGGCGAGTGAAACAAGTCAAACACACGCTTCAGAAGAAAAAGAAAATAAAAAAGTAGAAGAAACAACAACATCTTCCACTACAAAAGAACAGAACGCATCAAGTGTGCCAGTACCGGAACAGAAGAATACACTTGCAGATGAAGTGATTCAACAGGCTACTGATGCAGTCAATAATCTATTTGATGGAAATGGAGCAAAAGTAGGCAATACTAAAGCTCAAATTGATGCGGCGAAACAACAAGTCGAAAGCTTACCAGATAGTGATCAAAAAACAGCGTTGTTGGAAAAAGTCAATCAAGCACAAAAAGCATACGATACATTGATGCAAAAATGGCAAGTTGCGAATGAGACGATGGATAAACACTTTATTGATGGAGATATCGGTAATCCTAAAGGTAGTTTTACAACAGAAGAAATGATCGATCTTGCAGAAAAACTAGGTGAACTTCCTTATATAAACATTCCATTTTTAGAAGGCTATACGACCAATGAATTGCATGAAAAATACGATCAGTTAATTGCTGTATCAAACGCAACGCCAGTGGTGGATCGTCTGTTTTTTAATGGTAAACCAAGTACAAACAATACTCAAAATGATATTAATACTGCATTGAATCTTGTCCACCGTCTTGTGGATGGACCTTATAAAGACAGACTATTAGCGAAAGTACAAGAAGCACAAAAAGCTTATAATGATGCACATATTGTCCAAGATCCTGCAGAAAAACAAGCGGTAGAAGCTGTAAATCAGCTCTTTAATGGAGACACTCCCAAAGAAAGTAATACTCAAGAAGCAATAGATGAAGCTAGAAGAAAAGTAGATGCGGTAAATAATATATCTCCTGTTAAAGCACAATTATTGAAAAAATTAGAAATCGCTCAAGCAGCTTTGGATGATAGAGTAAATGCATTCAAAGTGGATGTTTATCATTATGGAAATGTCCATATGACGGGAGAATACAGTGGGAAAATCAAGAAGTTCAAGTTGATTGTTGATGGCAAAGAATACACACCAGGATTTAAATTATTAGCAAATAATAAATTTCAACTTTATATTGGGAAAAGGATTCCTTCGACAACAAAAACAGTTACAGTGAAAAGTTTTGATTCAAATGGAAAAGAAACAGGTACAAGAGAAGTTGCTGTACAATCACCTAAATTAACGGTGGAAGAATATACAGTAGGTAAAGATTACATCAAAGGTCAAATTGCAGGTGAGGCTAAACAATTCAAATTAATTGTTGATGGCAAAGAATATACACCAGGATTTAAACTTTTAGAGAATAATAATTTTGAAGTGTATGCAAAAAATAAAGTAACAGTAGATTCTGAAAAAGTGATTTTAAAAGTTTTAAATGCTGAAGGTATAGAAATCGGCATGCAAGAAATCACCCTTAACGCTCCAAGCTTAGTTGTAGATTATTATAAAGTAAACACTGATTATATTACAGGAAGCGTGACCGGCAATGTCAAGAAATTCAAATTGATAGTAGATGGAAAAGAGTACTTCCCAGGATTTAAGTTGTTAAAGAATAATCGATTTGAAGTATATGCAAAAAATAAAGTATCAGCAACGTCTAAAACAATTACTTTAGTGAGCTTAGATGAACAAGGGAAAGAAATTTTGAGCAAACAAGTTTCTATCTTGAATTCAGCAATCGAAGATGCTTTAACGATAGTAAATAATTTGTTTGATGGAAATGGAGCAAAAGTAGGCAATACTAAAGCTCGAATTGATGCGGCGAAACAACAAGTCGAAAGCTTACCAGATAGTGATCAAAAAACAGCGTTATTGGAAAAAGTCAATCAAGCACAAAAAGCATACGATACATTGATGCAAAAATGGCAAGTTGCGAATGAGACGATGGATAAACACTTTATTGATGGAGATATCGGTAATCCTAAAGGTAGTTTTACAACAGAAGAAATGATCGATCTTGCAGAAAAACTAGGTGAACTTCCTTATATAAACATTCCATTTTTAGAAGGCTATACGACCAATGAATTGCATGAAAAATACGATCAGTTAATTGCTGTATCAAACGCAACGCCAGTGGTGGATCGTCTGTTTTTTAATGGTAAACCAAGTACAAACAATACTCAAAATGATATTAATACTGCATTGAATCTTGTCCACCGTCTTGTGGATGGACCTTATAAAGACAGACTGTTAGCGAAAGTACAAGAAGCACAAAAAGCTTATAATGATGCGCACATTATTGTACTTCCTAAAGGAAATAAATAGGCGAATTGATGACAAAGAAATATTTTTATCCTGAAATCGATTAGGTTAGAAAAAATGATTGATTGGATAAATAATCTAAAAAAGAGCTTGGAACAAAAGAACGTGCCAAGCTCTTTAGCATATGTAAAAATAAATAAAAGCGGTTGTGACATACTTTTGTCACAACCGCTTGTTTAGTAATTAATCATTCTTTTTCAGGTAATTTATTCTCTAAATCAGTACGTACCACTAGAACATCACAAGTGGCGTTACGAATCACATATTCTGAAACAGAACCAATAAATAGACGTTCAACAGCATTCAATCCTGTTGCACCTAACATGATTAAATCTACATGGTTATCCTCAGGAATTTCTTTAGCGATGATTTGTTTCGGCGAGCCGTATTCAATCACGGTAGTAACATTGTTCAATCCCGCTTTTTTAGCATTTGCTTCATAATCAGCTAGCGTTTGCTTCGCCATTTCAGTTGCTTGCTCTGCCAACATGCCATCAAATGATGAAACGGTTTGGAAAGAACGAGTATCAATCACGTGTGCTAATAAAAGTTCTCCATTATTTCTGATAGCAACGTTTACGGCTTTTTTAAAAGCTAATTCAGCTTCATCAGAGCCATCTACGGCAACCATAATTTTTTTGTACTGTTGTAACATAAGCATTCACTCCTTCAGATAAATCAATCATTTATAATTCTATTGTAAAACAAGTTGAACAAAAAGAGAATTATTTACTGTTTGGTTTGACCATTTTCCGAGCGAAAGTAAAACTGAAGACAGAAGCAACAATAATGACCAAGAGCAGGTAAGCCAAAGCAATAAATCGTTGATTGAAGAAGGCAACAAAAATACCTAACACCCCTAGGAAAGCGTAAATGGCACCATAGAATTGTAAATAGCCACGATTTTTTTCTGTTTCTTCTATTAATACGAAAAAGATGGGTTGTTTTTTTAATAAATAATAGCTAACAAATAATAATAATAATGCGGCAATGCCCATTAAAAGTTGAATCATAGAAATTCCTCCAAAAGTCTAAAGATTGGTCAAATAATGTTTTTCAAGGGATATACTCGAAAAAAAAGGAGCTGTACCAAGTAATTGGCATAGCCCCTTAATCTTCAAAAAATGGTAATCTCCGTTAATGCCGTTGTTCGTCCTGTAGTATTGATCCCGCGAATTCAAGCAGGTGGGTCCCACGGTCGTAGCCTCGAACTACCAAATGATAAGGCATGTTACCAGCAGTGACACAAGACGGGTCCCAAGATATCAATAAAAATGTTCGGTCAACACACAAAGAGGACAATTCGAACATCACAGATTTCCCACCTCTATAGTAGCATATGGAAATAAAAAGAGCAATGAGAGCGCTCATGGAAAATCAAGTCTATGTCGTTGGCTTATTGCCTCCTGATTTTTTCCATTCTTTGATTCGCTGATATTGTTGCCCAAGGGCTTGTTCATATTTCCCTGTAGTCTTCGGATGATAATAAGACGCTTGTTTTAATTTGTCGGGTAAATATTGTTGGTTCACCCAGGCTTGATCAAAATTGTGAGGGTATTGATAACCAATCCCACGATTCAATGCCTTGGCTCCTTGGTAATGACTGTCTCGTAAATGATCGGGCACTTCGCCAGCGTTGCCTGAGCGGATATCAGCAATCGCTTCATCTAAAGCGGCATAAGCAGAATTTGATTTAGGAGAGAGACAAAGATCAACTACGGCATCTGCTAAAGGAATCCTTGCTTCGGGAAGTCCTAGACGTTCAGCAGCTAAGACAGCATTGACAGTTCTAGCTGCGGCAGCAGGATTTCCTAGACCGATATCTTCATAACCAATCACCATCAAGCGCCGACAGATACTTGCCAGATCACCAGCCTCAACTAAGCGGGCTAGATAATGAAGTGCTGCGTCAACATCGCTTCCTCGGATCGATTTTTGAAAAGCTGAAATCACATCATAATGAGCATCTCCGTCTTTATCATGAGTGAGGGCTTTTCGTTGGATACATTCTTCAACGATCGTTAGCGTCAAGTGAATGATGCCCTGTTCATTTGGCTCGGTCGAACGAGCCGCTAATTCCAAGCCGTTAAGTGTGCTTCGAAGATCGCCGTTCGTTGCGCGTGATAGATGGAGCAAAGCGTTTTCGTCTAATTGAATAGCTAGATTACCAAGCCCACGCTCTTTATCACTTAGAGCTGATCGAACCGCTTGCTGGATATCTGATTCGTTTAAGGGTTTTACTTCAAAAATCTGTGTTCGACTGCGAATAGCAGGATTAATCGTGATATAGGGGTTTTCAGTTGTTGCGCCAATCATGATGATCCGTCCATTTTCCAGATGTGGGAGCAAAAAATCTTGTTTTGTTTTATCTAAACGATGGATTTCATCAAGTAAGAGGATGACAGTGCCGCTCATCTTGGCTTCTTCGGCAACCACTTGTAAGTCTTTTTTGGAATCAGTTGCTGCATTGAGCATGCGAAAGGCAAATTTGGTTGAGCCAGCAATCGCACTAGCAATACTGGTTTTACCAGTTCCTGGTGGACCATATAAAATCATGGAAGACAGCATTTTGGCATCAACCATTCGCCGAATAATTTTTCCTTCACCAACTAAATGTTCTTGTCCTACGACTTCATCGATCGTTCGTGGACGCATCCGATAAGCTAAAGGTTGCTGCATAAAACGGCCTCCTTTTTTTATTTTTCGTTCGTTAATTATACCATACATTAGGACAATCCACTTTATGGTAACGCTAATTTAGAACGCCGTAAACCGTAAAGTGAAAGGAAACGAGTTTACTCATATTCAGGCTAAGTTTAACAGGGAGGATTCTTATTGAAAGGACTGGGGGACTTTTAAAATAAAGCACCAGCTTCCTCGTTTATTCTGATTTGAGGTAAAATAAAGGGAGTGAAGACATAGATGGCTTGGAGGAGGAGAAAAATGAAAGCGACACGATTATTGAGTGAAACATTGTTACGAGCACAAGAACGGTTTGAAGAAACGTTAGACCAGCTAGATGTAGCAGAAGCAAATACGATGCCGGCACCTTTGATCAAATCAGTAAATTGGCTGATCTGGCATACTGCTCGAGAATTAGACCTTCAAATATCCGATTTGAAAAATAGTGAACCACTGTGGTTTAGTCAAGACTGGTCTGGAAAATTTGCATTAGATCTGCCTGATGATACGCAAGATTGGCAACACACACCTGCGGAAGCAAAAAAAGTCGTCGTAACAGACAAAAAACTACTTACAGATTATTTAGCTAATAGTGTTTCATTGACGATTGAGTACTTGGAACAAGTCGATGAAGGAACACTTGATGAAGTCATTGATTCCAACTGGACACCTCCTGTCACACGTGAAGATCGTCTCGTGTCGATCATTGATGATGCAGTGATGCATTCTGGTCAGGGAATCTATACTCGCCGACTGGTGATCGGTAAATAATGAATGCTAAACCTTGTTCTGGTTTGAACGGTCTATGTAAAATCCTATAAAAGGCTGTGACAGAAGTGTCTAGTTCTGAAAAATAAGCCGGAGAATCCGAAGATAGTTCTTCCTATTTTTGGGATTTTTCGGCTATTCTTATCTGCCTGTCTATTGCTGTAGGTTTTTCTTGGTTTCCATAGCTTATGCTTTCAATATTGTGTATGATAAGGGTGGTGAATAAAATGACAAATAAAGAGCAATTAGATGAACTTTTATTGAATAAAACAACACCCGAAGTCGCCAGAGATCTTTTAGGGATGTATTTAGAATATGTTACGCCAACTGGTACCGTTGGTGGTTACATCGTTGATGCAGAGGCATATCTTGGTCCAGAAGATGAAGCGGCTCATAGTTTTGGGATGCGCAGAACCCCACGAGTGGCAGCGATGTATGAAAAGCCAGGAACGATTTATCTTTATACGATGCACACCCACCGTATTTTAAATATTATTACGCAACCTGAAGGGATTCCACAAGGGGTAATGATCCGTGCGATCGAGCCTGCAACTGGTGTGGCTCAAATGAGCATTAACAGAGGCGGGAAGACTGGTCCTGATATTAGTAACGGTCCCGGAAAATTGGTAGCGGCATTAGGATTACCACAAGAACTTTATGGACAATCGATTTTAGACAGTCCGTTGCATTTTGTTTTTGAAAAAACAAAAATACCTAAGAAAATCATGGCTTTGCCAAGGATCGGTATTCCTAACAAAGGAGAATGGACGGACAAACCATTACGTTTTGTGGTGGCTGGAAATCCATATCTATCATTACAAAGAAAGAACCTGGTGGAGGAAGACTGGGGCTGGAGGAAGAAAAAATGAAAAAAACAAACTTACTTGACTACTTAGACAAAACAATCGAAAAAACGATCACTGATTATGATGTGGCATTAGACTGGGATACGAAAAACCATACGATTGAAATCATTGTCCGACTATTTGCAGAAAATAAAGCGCATTTGGAAATCGATGATGTCCAAGGTGTAGTTTCCGAAGAAGAAATCATTGAATTTGAAGATGGTATTTTATTGTTCAATCCACAAAAATCCCATTTTGATGAAAAAGATTATTTAGCGGTTATTCCTTATGAAGGGAAGAAAGGGATAGCCAAATCGGTCATTGATGCATTGATTGAGTATTTGAACGAAGTATTAGCGCAAGGGCAAAGTGATCTCTTAGATTTTCTTGATGCAGATGATGAAACGGCAGTGTTTGAGTTGAATTGGGACAATCAACAGTTAGCAAAACTAGTCGAAGAAAAACAGCAAAATGAGACGGACGTCTATTTGCCTTATCCAAGTTATTAAGGAGTGAATGTCATGAAATGGAATGAAGTAAAAGTTGAAACCGCCAGTGAAGCAGTGGAAGCTGTGGCTAATATACTAATGGAAGCAGGAGCAAGCGGTGTTGCGATTGAAGATGCTTTAGACGTTGAAAATTTCAAGTCTGATCAATATGGGGAAATCTTGAATAAAGAAGATTTTACTTCATTAACAGAAGGCGCATTGGTGATGGCTTATTTCCCTGAAACGATTTTTTTACCAGAGATTTTGCCTTTTATCAAAGACCGTGTAGCTCAACTCCCAGAATTTGGCTTGGCGATCGGTAAAAATATCATCACCGTTAGTGAAGTGGAAGAAAGCAACTGGGCAACTGCTTGGAAAAAGTATTATCACCCAGTACGGATCACCAGAATGTTAACAATCGTGCCTAGTTGGGAAGCGTATCAAACAAGTGATCCATTAGAAAAGATCATTACATTAGATCCTGGAATGGCATTTGGAACAGGGACACATCCAACTACCTCTTTAACATTGCAAGCATTAGAAACGGTATTGCGTGGCGGAGAAACACTTTTAGATGTAGGAACTGGTTCTGGCGTCTTAAGTATCGCAGCAAAATACTTAGGAGCCAAAGATGTTTATGCCTATGATCTGGATGAAGTGGCTGTTCGTGCAGCGAAAGAAAATATGGATATGAATGAAGTAGCCAAAGATGTTCACGTAGCTGCTAATGATTTATTGAACGGCATCACAATCGAAAGTGATGTTATCGTGGCGAACATCTTAGCAGATATTATTTTGTTGATGATCCCTGATGCTTGGCGCTTATTAAAACAAACGGGGCGCCTGATCGTATCTGGTATCATTGAAGAAAAAAAACAAATGGTCATTGACGCCATGAAAGAACAGGGCTTTGTCGTTGATCAAATTTTCCAACAAAAAGATTGGTATGCAATTATCTTGAAAAAGCCTGAGGTGGAATAAATGCAACGTTACTTTTTAGAAGAGGCGTATCAACCAAATACACGCTTCGAACTTTCGGGAGAGGCATTTCATCATATCGTACGGGTCATGCGCATGGCGCCAAAAGATCAAGTCTATTTAGCATTCAACGATCAAGTATCGATTCGTGCGGAGATCACAGAAATCAGTGAAGATACCGTTTATTTGAGCGAGCTTGAAAAAGAAAAAAGCCAAAAGGAATTACCCAATAACATCACGATTGCCAGTGGTTATCCAAAAGGGGATAAACTAGACTGGATCGTTCAAAAAGGAACAGAATTAGGTGCGCATGGATTTATTGGCTTTCCAGCTAAAACATCTATTGTAAAATGGGATGCGAAAAAAAGAAACAAACGTCAAGAACGTTTGAACAAAATTGCTCAAGAAGCAGCTGAACAATCTCATAGACAGATTGCGCCCCAAGTGGAATTATTGGAAAGTCAGCAAGCTCTTTTTGATCGACTATCTGCTTATGATGTGTTGTTGATTGCTTATGAAGAGTCAGCAAAACAAGGAGAACTAGCCAATTTAGCTAAGGTATTCCAAGAACTCACTGATGGTAGTCGGATTTTAGCCATTTTTGGTCCTGAAGGAGGTCTTGCTCCTGAAGAAGTTGAAGCCTTTGTTGCAAAAGGTGGAATCTTATGTGGATTAGGACCACGGATTTTACGTACGGAGACGGCACCTCTTTATCTTTTAAGTGCGGCAAGTTATCAGTGGGAGCTCACTCACTGATAATAACTGAATAAAATCAGGAAAAATTGAAAAAATTCCGAACAATCTGTATAATAAAAACAATTATTTTATTGTAAACAACGGATGACATCAAATGAATGGTGTGCATGAGTTTGTTTCTAGTTATGTTATAAAAAAGAAGAATGGTTTTTAATATTATTCGGAGCAACAGCTGTTGTTCGTAACCTTTGAAAGGGGGATGTTCCATGCCAAAAGAAGAATTATTGACAGGTCCTGGAGTGATTAAATTGGTTAGCCAATACATGGGACCTGATCATGTAGCATTTGTTCAAAAAGCTTGCGATTATGCAACGGCTGCTCACGATGGCCAGTTTCGTAAATCAGGCGAACCATACATTATCCATCCTATCCAAGTTGCTGGGATCTTAGCTGATTTAAGAATGGACCCCCATACTGTTGCAACTGGTTTTTTGCATGATGTTGTAGAAGACACCGACGTTACTTTGGATGATTTGAAAGAAGAATTTGGTCCAGACGTTGCAATGTTAGTTGACGGTGTAACGAAACTAGGGAAAATCAAATACAAATCACATGAAGAACAATTAGCAGAAAATCATCGAAAGATGTTATTAGCTATGGCGCAAGATTTACGTGTAATTATGGTGAAATTAGCTGATCGACTACATAACATGCGTACGCTAAAACATCTTCGTGAAGATAAACAACGTCGAATCGCCCAAGAAACTTTAGAAATTTATGCACCATTAGCTCATCGCTTGGGGATCAGTCGAATCAAATGGGAATTAGAAGATACCGCACTTCGCTATCTCAATCCTAAACAATATTATCGAATCGTGCATTTGATGCAAACGAAACGAGAAGAACGAGAAAAATATGTCAACGCCACAGTCGAAGATATTCGTCTAGCAACAGAAGAACTAGATATCTATGCAGAAATCTATGGACGTCCTAAACACATTTATTCCATTTATCGGAAAATGAAAGACCAAAAGAAACAATTCAATGAAATCTATGATTTACTTGCAATACGGGTAATCGTTGACTCTATCAAGGATTGTTATGCTGTTTTAGGAGCAATCCATACCAAATGGAAACCAATGCCAGGGCGGTTTAAAGATTATATTGCTATGCCTAAAGCAAATATGTATCAATCCTTGCATACAACAGTCATTGGACCAGCTGGAAATCCGGTAGAGATCCAGATACGAACTCAAGAAATGCACGAAATCGCCGAGTTCGGGGTGGCTGCACATTGGGCATACAAAGAAGGTAAAAATGATAAGGTCGAACCAGATGGTATCACGAAACAATTAAGTTGGTTCCACGAAATCATTGAACTGCAAGATGAAAGTTATGATGCTTCAGAATTTATGGAAGGTGTCAAAGGAGATATCTTTAGTGATAAGGTCTATGTTTTCACTCCTAAAGGGGACGTGACAGAACTGCCAAAAGGTTCTGGACCTTTAGATTTTGCTTATAGTATCCATACTGACATTGGAAATAAAACAACGGGTGCCAAAATCAACGGCAAAATGGTTCAATTAGATTATAAGTTGAAAAATGGGGACATCATTGAGATTTTGACTTCACCTAATTCGTTTGGTCCAAGTCGAGATTGGTTGAAATTAGTTGCTACGAGTAAAGCTCGTAATAAAATCAAACGTTTCTTCAAAGCCCAAGACAGAGAAGAAAATATCATCAAAGGACATGAAGCAATCACAAAATGTATTATCGATCTAGGCTTTGCACCAAAAGAAATTTTAGCAAAAAGTAAGCTGCAAGATGCTTTAGAAAAGCTGAATTATCAAACGGAAGATGATATGTATGCAGCTGTGGGTTATGGTGAAGTCAGTGCATTGACGATGGCGAACCGTTTGACTGAAAAAGAAAGAAAAGAACAAAAGATCGAGCAACAAAAACAAGAAGCTGAAGAAATCATGAACCAACCGAAAAAAGAACCGGAAAAAATGAAGGTTCGCCATGAAGGTGGTGTCGTGATTCAAGGTGTCGATAACTTGTTGATTCGGATCAGTCGTTGCTGTAACCCGATCCCTGGAGATGATATCGTGGGTTATATCACTAAAGGAAGAGGAATCTCGATTCACCGAAGAGACTGCCCGAATGTCCAAGTAGACAAGCCGAATGTGGCCGAACGCCTGATCGAAGTTGAATGGGAAGACACCTCGAATACCAGAAAAGAATATGATGCTGATCTGGAAATTTATGGTTATAATCGTTCCGGCATGTTAAATGATGTCTTACAAACGGTAAATACCATGACTAAAAACTTAAACAGCGTGGAAGCGAGAACCAACAAAGACAAAATGGCAACGATCCATTTAACAGTAGGGATCCAAAATCTTGCTCACCTAAAGAGCATCGTGGATAAAATCAAAGCTGTACCAGATGTGTATAGCGTGCGACGAACCAATGGTTAGGAGGAAAACACGTGAGAGCTGTTGTCCAACGAGTAAGTAAAGCTTCAGTGACGATCGATCAACAAGAAGTTGGGAAGATCGATCAAGGACTGGTTATTTTACTAGGTATTCATGAAAAAGATACGCAAGATGATGTTGATTATTTAGTAAAAAAAATTGCACAAATGCGTATTTTTGAAGATGAACAAGGAAAAATGAACCGTAGTGTAGAAGATGTCGAAGGACAAATTTTGAGTGTGTCCCAATTTACGCTGTTTGCAGATACTAAAAAAGGAAATCGTCCAAGTTTCATCTCAGCAGCTCGTCCCGAAACAGCTATTCCACTATACGAGGCTTTTAATGAAGGGATTAGAAACAGAGGGATTACCGTAGCGACCGGCCAATTTGGTGCTGACATGGCAGTATCTTTGATCAATGACGGTCCGGTTACTATCATCATTGATTCTCAAAATAAATAAGAGATGCTAGTATATTCATAATTGATTGAAATAAGATGAGCATGACTTGTCAATTTCTTTAACCGATCCTCAGAGATTCGCACAAGCGATGAATCTTTGAGTGATCGGTTTTTTGTGTGCCTACTCAAAAAGTGTCATACAAATGGGGGAACCTATTTTTTAAGGAAAAAAGAGTGATTTTAGAGGAGAAATAGTTCTGAAATCGAGTCCATTTGGTCTTTTTGGTTTTAGAACACTTTTTTTGTCAGCTATCTAAAAAAAAGATAAGCTAATAATAGATGAAGTGTTCTATTGGAGGAGATAAAAGATGAAAGAGGTACCAGTAGTCGATATAAAGATAACCGAGATTAAAAAAAGATATGAGCAAGGTTATCACTTGTTAGAGGAATTACGTAAAGAGGCAAATGCGCCAGTAGTGAAAGCAAAAATCTTCAATAAAGAAGCGATTGTGATCTATGGAAAAGAAGCCGCTCAAATTTTTTATGATCCAAGGAATTTCAAACGAAAAGGAGCAATGCCTAAATTAGTATTAAAAACGTTGTTTGGGAAAGATGGTGTTCAAACACTAGACGGTGCCCAACACCATCATCGCAAATCGATTTTTATGGATTTGATGACACCGGAAAGAATGGATGCGTACCATCAAATTTTAGAAAAAAATTTGTCTCAAGCGTTAAACGAACAACATGGACAATTTGAATTATTTGATTTAAGTAAACAAGTACTATTTACTTCGATTTGTGAATGGTCAGGAATCAACTTAGCAGAATTGACCGATGAAGAAATCAATCAGTTCGCTGATTACCAAATTTCTATGATCAGTGGGACATTTACGTCGCCAATCGATCATATCAAAGGGATTGAAAATCGTAAAAAATCTGAACAATGGGCTCAAAGGTTGATTGAGGATGCACGAGCAAACCCTGTTCCAGGTAAAGAAGATGTCGCTTTATATGCTTTTGCCCAAGCAACTGATCTTGATGGTAATTTGTTGCCAATCGAAGTGGCTGCGGTGGAATTGCTCAATATTATTCGACCAACTGTAGCATTGACAGTCTGGGCAGCTTTGATGGGACATTCTTTATTCAGTCGACCAGACTTAAAACAGCAGTTAAAAAATGACTTTACAGAACTTCAAGATCCATTTATTCAGGAAATGCGTCGTTACTATCCATTTTTCCCAATGTTGCCAGCCATTGCTTTAAAAGATGTGTCAGTTGACGGCTACCTTATTCCTAAAGATAGTTGGGTTATTTTGGATCTATACGGGACGAATCATGATGAGCGTACAATCGATGCGCCAGATTCATTCATGATCAAACGTTATTTAGGGAAAGCAAAAGATCTTTCTTACGAAGAGGAATATGAGATGATTGCTCAAGGTGGAGGAGACTTTCGACAAATGCATCGCTGTGCAGGAGAATGGATCACTTTACACAGTTTACGGGTCTTTTCTGACCAATTAGTCAACCATTATGAATTTTCAGTACCTGAACAAGATTGGACGATCCCTAGTAATCAATTTCCAACTTATCCTAATAGTCGTGTACTCTTATATAAAGAATAGTGCGTAGAAAATAAAAAGTCTGAAATATAAATCTCATTCTGTAGCGCCCCCCAAAAAAAAGTTAGACTAAAAAAACTAACTTTTGGGGGGCGCTTTATTTTTTATTCTAAAACAAGTAAACGGTGTTCAAGCAACAGCTCCTTGAAATAAGCCTGAATTTTTCAAAACATGAGAAGCTGTTTTAAAAAATTCTTTCTTATTGTCATCGGAGCTTCCCGTTGCTTTCACAACCTCTGATTCACGGTGTTCAAAGAGCTGACCTTCGGCGATAAGTCAAAAAATCTCAAAACATGAGAAGCTGTTTCGAGATTTCCCTCCTTAACGCTCAGGTCAAAACGCTCTTTTCACAACCTCTAATTCACGGTGTTCAAGAAGCAACTCCTCAGCAATAAGCGATGATTTTCTAAAATATGAGAAGCTATTTTACAAAATCCTCTCTTATTCGCTCGGAGCTGATCGCTTCTTTCACAACCTCTTGTTTTAAACGGTGTTCAAGCAACAGCTCCTTGAAATAAGCCTGAATTTTTCAAAACATGAGAAGCTGTTTTAAAAAATCCTTTCTTATTGTCATCGGAGCTTCCCGTTGTTTTCACAACCTCTGATTCACGGTGTTCAAAGAGCTGACCTTCGGCGATAAGTCAAAAAATCTCAAAACATGGGGAGCTGTTTCGAGATTTTCCTCCTTAACGCTCAGGTCAAAACGCTCTTTTCACAACCTCTTACTTCAAAAGTTCTTTTAGTTTAGCTTTTTTTCTTTTTGTTTTAGACTAAAGAAAAAAGGAGGAATTGCGAATGGCAGAAATAAGAATTGGACATTCACAAGTTTACGCTGAACAACTTGGCTTAGGAGCGAATGCGATCGGTGGTCATAATCTCTTTGCTAACTTAAAAGATGAAACTGGGAAAGAAGTTGTACGAACCGCTTTGCAAAACGGCATCAATTTAATTGATACTGCTTATGCTTATGGAAATGGACGTTCAGAAGAACTGATCGGTGAAGTCCTGCAAGAAAATGAATTTGATCGTTCACGGGTAATCATTGCCACTAAAGCTGCCCATGTTCCTGGACAAAAAGGGGTATTCAATAATTCACCAGAATTTTTGACCCGTTCTGTAGAAGAAGCACTCCGACGTTTACAAACTGATTATATTGATATTTTTTATATCCATTTTCCAGATAAAGAAACGCCAAAAAATGAAGCAGTCGCTGCTTTGCACAAACTAAAAGAAGCAGGGAAGATCCGTGCAATCGGAGTCTCTAATTTTTCAATGACTCAACTGAAAGAAGCAAATCAAGATGGCTATGTTGATGTTGTTGAAGATAAATTTAGTTTGATCCATCGTGAAGCTGAAAAAGAACGTTGGCCTTATCTTGAACAACATAACATTAGTTTCGTCCCTTATTTTCCACTTGCTTCCGGCTTGTTAACGGGAAAATATCACTTAAATAGTCTTAAAAGTATGGCGTCAGATGACCCTCGTAAGAAGAATCCGGATTTTCAAGGAGAGAGGTTTGAAAAAATCATTCAGGCTGTCGAACAACTTGCACCGATTGCGAAAAACAATCAAGCTAGTATTGCTCAACTCGTTTTAGCTTGGTATATGAAAAATCCACGGATTTCTGTCGTGATACCTGGAGCAAAAAAACCGGAACAAGTTAGAGATAATGCTCGTGCATTAGATATTCATTTATCGTCCACTGATTACCATACCATTGATCAACTCTTTAAAGATTTTTAGAAAAATACAGAGAAGGTCGTGACAGAAGAAGTTAGCTCTGAAAAATGAGCGTATGCTGGAATGAAGGATGCTAGTAATTAAGGAGATGTTTCATTCAGTTAGTCGGTTAGCACCTTATTAATTCTCAGTTGATTTACAGATTTTTCTTGACTTTACGCCTTGTTTTTAGTAGGTTATAGGTAATATTGAAAATATCAATGAAAGAGCGAGTAAGTTTCTGAAGCTTTACAAGAGAGGATCATCAAGGCTGAAAATGATCTAAAGTTTTAGGTTCTAAAAGACACTCTGGAGATGGACGAGTGAAAAGCCGTCCCGTGTACGAGCGTTAATCGTTAGAGGAAAGAGCAATCTTTCAAAAATAGGTGGTACCGTGTATGAATTAGTCATTCACCCTTGTTCGTAATGAATAAGGGTGGATTTTTTTTTACATAGAAAAGTAAAGGGGAGAAAAAAATGAGTTTCCAAAGACCAAAAGGAACAAATGATATTTTACCTGGTGAGTCAGAAAAATGGCAGTTCGTGGAAGAAACAGCGCGTTTATTGTTTAGAGATTATCAATACAATGAAATCCGCACGCCTATTTTTGAACACTATGAAGTCATTTCTCGAAGTGTAGGGGATACAACGGATATCGTGTCAAAAGAAATGTATGATTTCTATGACAAAGGGGAACGCCACATCACTTTACGTCCAGAAGGAACAGCACCGATCGTTCGTTCTTTTGTGGAACATAAATTATTTGGACCAGAATATGCAAAACCTTATAAAACATTTTATATGGGACCAATGTTTCGTTATGAACGCCCTCAAAAAGGTCGTTTACGTCAATTCCATCAAATCGGAGTAGAAGCTTTTGGTTCTGACAATCCAGCAACTGACGTGGAAAGTATGGTTATGGCCCTTGATTTCTTTAAACAATTAGGAATCACTCAAATTCGATTAGTGATCAACTCGCTAGGAGATAAAGAAACGCGTCAAGCATACCGTCAAGCATTGATCGACTATCTTTCACCATTTGAAAAAGAGTTGAGTGAAGATTCACAACGTCGTTTGCATGAGAATCCGTTGCGGGTGTTAGATAGTAAAGACAAACGTGATCAAAAGTTTGTTGCTGATGCACCATCGATTTTAGATTTCTTAAGCGAAAAAGCACAAAAACATTTTGATATGGTCGTTGCTATGTTGGATGCACTTAATATACCTTACGAAATCGATAGCACGATGGTTCGAGGGTTGGATTACTATACACATACAATCTTTGAGATTATGAGTGATGCACCAAAGATGGGCGCACAAGCGACGATTTGTGCAGGTGGACGTTACGATAATCTGGTTGAAGAACTAGGCGGACCTCAAACACCCGGTTTTGGTTTTGCGATGGGGATCGAACGCTTGCTGTTAACAATGGAAGCAGAAGAAGTCGTGATTCCGGCATTTAATGAATTAGATGCTTATGTCGTGGCTTTAGGCGAAGAAACGAATATCGAAGCATTGAAACTGGTGCAAACGATCCGCAATTTTGGGTTTTCAGCTGATCGTGATTTTATGGATCGTAAAGCAAAAGCACAATTCAAAACGGCTGATAAAGCGAATGCTAAGTTAGTGTTAGTTATTGGCGGAGATGAGCTGGAAAACCAAACGGTCACAGTCAAATCAATGGCTAATAGAAAAGAAAAAAGCTTTAGTTTAACAGAAGTTTATGAACATTTTGATGAAGTCTATGATGAAATGACTTTATTCGAGTAGGAGGAAAAAGAAAAATGGCACAAAGAACAACTTATTGCGGTTTGATTTCAGCAAAAGAACTAGATCAAACTGTTACATTAAAAGGGTGGGTACAAAAGCGAAGAGACCTAGGGGGAGTAATCTTTATTGATTTACGTGACCGAGAAGGAATCGTCCAAATCGTTTTCAATCCTGAAGTCAATAAAGAAGCATGGGAAATCGCGGATAAATGTCGGAGTGAATACGTGATTGAAATCACTGGTGTGGTTCGTAAACGTGAGGAGCTAGCCATCAACCCTAAAATGGTCACTGGTGAATATGAAGTATTCGCAAACGAAATTGTTATCTTGAACAAAGCAAAAACACCACCGTTTTTGATTGAAGACGATCAAACAGTCGGAGACGAGATCCGTATGAAATATCGTTATTTAGATTTGCGTCGTCCAAAAATGACGAAAAATATCAAAATGAGAAATGAAACAACGAAAGCAATCCGTCATTATTTAGATGATAATGATTTCATGGATATCGAAACACCTTATTTAGGAAAATCAACGCCAGAAGGGGCTCGTGACTATCTTGTTCCTTCGCGTGTTTACCCAGGGCACTTTTATGCTTTACCTCAATCACCTCAGTTGTTTAAACAATTATTGATGAACGCAGGATTTGATCGTTACTACCAAATCGTTCGTTGTTTCCGTGACGAAGATCTTCGTGGTGATCGTCAGCCAGAATTTACTCAAGTAGATATTGAAACGACATTCTTGACGGCAGAAGAAATCCAAGATTATACCGAAGGCTTGATTGCGAAAGTGATGAAAGATGTTCGTGGAATCGACGTTACTTTACCGTTTCCTCGCATGACGTATGACGAAGCAATGAATCGCTACGGTAGTGATAAACCAGATACACGTTTTGAGATGGAGTTGATCGACTTAAGTGAAATCGTCAAAGATGTTGATTTCAAAGTCTTCCAAATGGCTCTTGAAAAAGGTGGCGTCGTCAAAGTTTTAAATGCTAAAAATGCTTCAAGCAACTACTCTCGTAAAGATTTAGATAATCTTGGGCAATACGCTAGCCAATTTGGTGCGAAGGGATTAGCTTGGCTAAAAGTAGAAGAGGACGGCTTGAAAGGTCCAATCGCTAAATTTATGGGAGATGCAACAGAAGCAATCGTTCAAGCGACAAACGCTGAAGTTGGAGACATTTTATTATTTGGTGCGGATACAAAAGAAATCGTAGCTGCAACACTAGGTGCAATCCGTACACGCTTAGGAAAAGAATTAGGCTTAATTGATGAATCAAAATTCAATTTCTTGTGGATCACAGAATGGCCACAATTTGAATATTCTGCAGAAGAAGGACGCTACGTATCCGCTCATCATCCATTTACGATGCCAAAAGAAGAAGATCTTGAACGCTTGAGTACAGATCCAGCTAGTGTCTATGCAGAAGCATATGATATCGTATTGAATGGCTATGAGCTAGGCGGTGGTTCAATCCGGATCCATACTCGTGAAATCCAAGAAAAAGTCTTAGAAACTTTAGGCTTTACGAAGGAACAAATGGAGGAACAATTTGGTTTCCTATTAACTGCATTGGATTATGGGTTCCCACCACATGGCGGTATTGCTCTTGGCTTGGACCGTTTTGTGATGTTACTTGCTGGTGAAGAAAACATTCGTGAAGTTATTGCTTTCCCTAAAAATGGTAGAGCAGCAGATGTCATGAGTGATGCACCAAGTACGGTATCAGATGCCCAATTATTTGACTTGAATATTGATGTAACCAGCATAGACTAAGTTTATTCGTATTGAACAAAAGACTAGTAACTCAATTCCATTGATCGTTTTATAAATAATAAGTACGGGAGTCTGGACTAGGTGTAAAAAGACTCTCGTACTTGTTTATGTTGTCTTGATTTAATTCCAAAACGATTTATAATTAAGCCATAGCGTATAATGTCAGTTGAGTTTTAACCCATATTTTCAATGGATGCTACGTTTAGTGATGCGATAGGCGAAGAATGAATCCTTCTTTTTGGTTAGTGTAATGATGGATCATTATAGAGTAGTCACTGAACGTAATCGTTCGTTCTTTCATTATATACTACGTATCTTTACTCACTATCCAAATTAAAATTAAGAAAGGAAATTCCGGGAAAAGAGAGAAATTGACTTCCAGCCAATGATTGTCTCTTCATACGAATTCATATGAAAATTACGAGATCGTAACCGGAAATACAAAGCAATGAAAAAAACTTTCGAAAATTGGGCGCATCATGATTATACGACCAAGCTTTCGGTATCTATCGTTTATGCATTGATTGCATCAGTAGCACTAAACTTTTTTTATCAACCAGGACATATTTATTCAAGCGGAATCACTGGCTTGGCACAAATACTGACTACTTTATCTAAATCGTTGATTGGATTCGAAGTACCCGTCTCAACGACTTTATACTTATTGAATATTCCTTTATTTGTTCTTGCTTGGGTGAAAATCGGTAAGAAGTTTACGATTTTTACATTTATCACCGTGACATTGACGTCACTTTGTATCCATATCCTTCCTCTAACGGTTCTTTCAACTGATCCAATCATCTGCGCGATTTTTGGGGGTGCTGTGATGGGGTTAGGGATCGGGTTAGCCTTAAGAAATGGCTTATCCTCAGGTGGTTTGGATATCGTCAGTATCACTATTCGTAAAAAAACAGGAAAATCGATTGGTTCAATTTCGATTTACTTCAATGCATTGATTGTTTTCGTAGCTGGTATCCTTTTTGGCTGGCAATACATGTTTTATAGCGCACTTTCGATCTTTGTCAGTGGGAAAGTAACCGACGTGATGTATACGAAACAAAAGAAAATGCAAGTGATGATCGTAACGAAGCATCCCGAACGAGTAGTCAATGAAATCCAAAACTGTATGCGTCGTGGAATCACGATCATCAATGAGGCAGAAGGAGCTTACAAGCACGATAAACAAACGGTGTTGATGACGATCGTTACACGCTATGAGTTGCCTTTGTTAAGAGAAGCGATGAAAGCTTCTGATCCACAAGCGTTTGTCAGTATCGCCGAAAATGTCCAAATTCTTGGTCGGTTTTATGAAGAGGGCGTTTAGTGCAAGTGCAACTTATTGACAGAAAAAGTGACATATCCAAATAAATGAATCGATCAGTGTGGCTGGAAACAACTTTATTCTACAAATCGTTTGATAAAGTTGGGCATTGTGTAGCTTGATTTGTATCTGGAGGGTGAGAATCTTCAAACAGTTTATCCTGTTTTGAGATTTTCACCCTTCATTTTGCTAAATTTGTCGTAACGATCTTAGTAAAGTGATTCTTTCAGTTAGATGTAATCTTACTGAGACTTCAAGGTTATTTTTAGTTATATGTTGTTCATAGTTGAATTTTTATTAAAGTTGCGGAAAAAGTTATTCTTTTTTTCAAAGTTTTATGGGAAGATAGAAATGATAGCGAAAATCACATGAATTTTTCTTGCTATTTTTGTACAATACACGTATATTACAAATGAAAAAAGTTTATGAAAAGTTGGAATATTGAATGGAAAAACAAAAAAGGTTAAAAAATAGTCGCTACATTACTGGTTTTGACGGTATTCGTTCTTTGGCAGTAGTAGGAGTGATTTTGTACCATTTGCTCCCTACAAGTTTGAAGGGTGGTTATTTGGGCGTCCCGATATTTTTTGTTGTATCAGGCTATTTGATCACTGATTTATTACGGCAAGAATGGGAACAAAATGGCAAAATCAATATTTGGCAGTTTTATGTCCGACGAATGAAAAGGTTATATCCAGGATTAGTGTTTTTACTAATCACTGCATCTGCTTATATTACGTTATTTCAACGAGGGTTATTGAATAACTTACGAGGAACAGTCGTTAGTAGTTTATTGTATGTCAACAACTGGTGGCAAATAAAAAATGGTTTGTCTTATTTTGATCGATTTGCCAATGAATCACCGTTTACCCATATTTGGTCATTGGCGGTGGAAGGTCAAAACTACTTAGTTTGGCCCATTCTTTTTGTTTTGTTAATGGTTTTTGTACGTAAAAAGAAGTGGATCGTTTATACAGTCTTAGGAGGATCACTTATTTCTGCGATCCTCATGATGATCCTGTTTACGCCAGGCGGCGATCCAACTCGAGTATATTATGGAACAGATACGCGATTGTTTTCAATTTGGTTAGGAAGTGCTTTGGCTTTTGTCTGGCCAAGTACCCGATTGAAAAAAAATATTCCGAAGCAAGCAAAACGGGTGTTGAATCTAGCCGGATTGATTTCACTGATCGCATTGATCCTCTTCTTTTTCTTGTTAGATGATCATTATAGTTTTGTCTATTATGGGGGCATGCTGTTAGTTAGTCTCTTCTGTGTCGTTTTAGTTGCGGTAACAGCGCATCCAGGCGCAAGTGTGAACAAATGGTTAACCAATCCCGTGTTTTCTTGGATCGGTAAACGAAGTTACGGCATCTATCTGTATCAATTTCCAGTCATGATTTTTTATGAAGCAAAAGTTGCGAATATTGCGGATCATGTTTTGCTTCATACATTGATCGAGATTTCATTGATCCTGATCATTAGCGAACTTTCTTATCGCTACATTGAACGTCCTTTGGCACGATTCGATTATGGACAAACGATTCAAGTAGTCAAAGGCTGGTTCACTAAGCCGATTATCAGCAAGCAAAAACCTTGGGTCATTCCGGGAACATTGATGGTGTTGATCGCTCTTGTTGGTTTTGTTACAGCACCTAAGAATTCAGTGACTGCGGATCAAAAAAAATTACAAGCACAAATTGCTGAAAGTAAAAGATTGGCGGAGGAAAGCCAGAAAAATGAAGATAATAATTCCAACACCGTTGATCAAGCAGTTCTTGACAAATATGGACTAACAGCTAAACAAGGAAAGAAAGCGCAGAAATTAGAATTGACAGCATTTGGGGACTCAGTCATGTTAGATGCAGCGACTGATTTGAAGGAGTTATATCCTAAAGTTGTTGTTGATGGAGACGTTGGTCGACAATTATATGCGAGTGAGCCATATATTGAAGAACTGAAAAAACAAAACCTATTGAAAGATACGGTTTTGATTGGCTTAGGAACAAATGGAGCCTTTTCTGAATCGCAATTTGATAGCATCATGAGTGCCTTAGGAGATCGTAAAGTTTACTGGGTAAATGTCCGCGTTCCTACAAAACGTTGGCAAAACGATGTGAATGCCTTGTTAGCACAAATGGCTAAAAAATACGATAATCTTACATTGATCGACTGGTATGATTATAGTAATAGCCACAATGATTGGTTTTATGATGACCAAGTACATCCAAATCCAGAAGGAATGAAACACTATATCCATTTAGTAAGTGAAACTTTATTAGGGAAAGATAAAACGAAGAAAACTGTTTCAAGTGAATCAACCCAAAATGATACGAATACTAATAGTGGTAGTGTAGCTAGTTCTGCTAATGGAAATGGTAGTACGGAATAGTTGAATAAGAGATAAGACATCTTGATTTTCCGGCTCTTTGTCAATAAGGACTGATAAGTGGTATAAAATCAAATATGGGTCAGAATGAACCTCATTCTGACCCGTATTTTTTGTTATTTAACGTCAATTAATTGATTGCTCAAAAAGATTCTAATATTCATGTTCTCAAATGATTTAAATCCGTAAGCTACACGTTTGATTGTCTTTATATGGGGATTCTTCTGGAAGCTTTCGCAAGCAACCTCGATACATCATCAGTCCCATAAATTATAGAGCCGATTTTCCTCTATCAATAAGTGCTGAACTCATTTGAAAGGATCTCAAGATGTCTTTTCAATTGTTTGAAGTAGGTAACAATCAACAGCCAAAAAACTAATTTTTGTGTTTTTGTTTAGTTCTCGTACATCCCCTTAAAAGGTCGATTCAGCCCCAGTAATATTGACCCAAATTATTGTTCTGGCAACATGTGAGAGGGCTGTGTCTTTAAATACCGTTCTTTTTGAGTGCGCGTGAGTTTTTTAAAGGCTGCTTCGGCTTTTGTTGCGTCACTCCTAGTTGCAAACACCTCAGCATGGATCATTTTGACGGGTCGCCTTTTTTGTAATCGGGTATATTTAGCTCCTGTCCCATGATTGTGTTCTGCTAATCTTCTTGAAAGATCCGTCGTATAGCCACCGTAAAACGTGCCATCTTTACAAGCTAAGACATAAAAATAATGCTCACTGGCCATAAAGAATTTCTCGGATTTCATTTGTATAGCTACCATCAGGCATGTATGTGATCAACGGTGAAGCAACTTTAAAGCCATCTAATTTGCCTTCTTTGATTCCTTCGATCAACAAAATATTTGCCTCTTTCCCCATTTTTGGATAAACGAATTGAATTTTTTTAGGGGCGATACGGTGTTTTTCTAGTAACTGAATAATTTCTAAAAAGCGGTCTGGGCGATGGACCATTGCAAAGCGTCCATTGGTTTTTAATAATTTACTAGAAATTTTGATCACATCTTCAAGAGTAGTATGGATTTCATGTCGAGCAATCGCTAAATGCTCATTCGGATTTTTTTTATTGGTTGGTAATCCCTTAAAATAAGGGGGATTACAGACGACTAAATCACATGAATTATGACGAACAACGGATAAACTTTCTTTTAAATCAAGCGTATGGATGGTCATTTGGTGTGTTAGCTCGTTTAATTGGATACTACGTCTTGCCATATCCGCTAAACGTGGTTGAATTTCGATTCCATCAATCAACGCATTCGTTCGTTTGCTCAAAAAAAGACCGACTGCACCATTTCCTGCACAGAGGTCAACGATTTGTCCTTTTTTCGGTACACGTGCAAAATGAGCAAGTAAAACAGCATCTAGTGAAAAAGAAAAAACGTGAGGACTTTGAATGATTTTAATATCATTTGCATATAATTGATCGATCCGTTCATCTTCGTGAAGCATGGGTTCCCTCCAAAATGAAAAAACTAAGTGATTGTATTATACTATTTTTATAAAAAAGAACCAAGGTACCTTGTAAAGTTTCCTAAATTTAGGCATACTATGACCATACACCTAGAAAGGAAGAGACTATGTTCTATCGATTTATGAGAGGGCTAGTCCGAGTGATCTTAGCAGTGATCAACGGCAATGCCCGATATGAAAATAAAGAAGTTTTACCACAAGATGAGAATTATATTTTGGTAGCGCCACATCGAACTTGGTGGGATCCTTTATATCTTGCTGTAGCAGCTTCGCCTAAAGAATTTAGCTTTATGGCAAAAGAAGAATTATTCAAAAATCCAGTATTACGCTTTATTTTGACACATGCCCATGCGTTTCCAGTAAAAAGAGAAAATCCAGGACCTAGTGTCATCAAAACGCCAGTTAAAATTTTAAAATCTACTCATTTAGGTTTGATTATGTTCCCAAGTGGAACAAGACATGCAACGGAATTAAAAGGCGGAATGGCATTGATTTCTAAAATGTCAAAAGCAAAAATCGTTCCTGCTGTCTACCAAGGACCATTGACTTTGGGTGACTTATTCAAGCGCAAACGGGTGGTTGTACGTTTTGGTGAACCGATCGATTTGTCTGATATCAAAAAAACAGACAAAGAAGGAATGGCAGAAATCGAACGTAGAACACAAGCCGCTTTCGATCAACTAGACAAAGAAGTCAATCCTGACTTTAAATATGAAATCAAAAATAAAAAGTAAATGATTCTTTTTCAATAAAAATCAAAGCGCAAGGTAATGATAAAAGTTGTGATTCTTTCTAAGCATGGGACTATCTATGTTTATACGGAATCAGCAACTTTTTTTCATTGCCTATTTGTTTTAGTCCGTAATGATCCTAGGTATCATGTAATGAGGGGAAGTGTTATAATAATTAGAAGGACATTTTTTGAGGTGATGAGATGCGTTTTTTACATACAGCTGATTGGCATATTGGAAAAAAACTACAAGGATACGATCGAATCAAGGAACAAGAGCATGTTTTAACCCAGATCTTAGCAATTGCAAAAGAAGAAAATGTTGATGCAATCGTGATTGCGGGAGATCTTTATGATCGAAGTGTTCCGTCTGTGGATGCCATTGAAGTGTTCAATCAATTGATGGTCGAATGGAATCTACGGGAAGAATTTCCGATTTTTGCGATATCCGGAAATCATGATAGCGGTATTCGTCTTTCGACAGGAACACCTTGGTTCAGTCAGTCCGATTATTATTTACAAACTAGATTGGCAGAAGCCTTTCAACCAATCATATTCAAGGATACGCAATTTTTCCTTTTGCCTTATTTTGAACCAATCTCAGCGAGGATATATTTTGAAGATGAGCAGATACGCACCATTCAACAAGCAATGGAAAAAGTCATTGAGAAAATGAAAACGCAGTTTGACTCAACGAAAAAACAAGTGTTAGTGAGTCACTTTTTTGTGACCGGGAGTATGAAATCAGATTCAGAAACCAAAATTGAAGTAGGCGGATTAGATGCTGTTTCAGGAGATTTACTTGAACCATTTGATTATGTCGCATTAGGACACCTCCACAATCAAGCAGCATTGAATCAAAAAAATGCCCGTTACAGTGGGTCGCCTTTAAAATTTTCATTGTCAGAAATCAATCAAAAAAAAGGTGTTTGGATCGTAGATTTAGAAGAGGACGTCTCTTTGAATTTTCGAGAACTGACCCCGTTATATGATATTGAAGAAATAACAGCAAGTTTTAAAGAGCTGTTGAATCCAGATTTTTATCAGACGATCAATCGTGAAAATTATCTCCAAATTTATTTGGAAGATCGAACGATTATCCCTAACATGATGAATCAATTAAGAAAAATCTATCCACGGATACTTGGTGTGGAACGTTCAAACGGTCGAGTAGAACTGAAACAGGGAAAACAAAAAAAGATGATGACAAAGGATCCACATAAGATCGCACAAGGCTTTTTCAAAGAAATGACCAAGGAACAGTTGACGAACAAGCAGGAAATCTGGTTAAAAGAAACGCTACAAGAACTCACGGACAGGAATGATCAGTAATGAAACCCAAGAAATTACGACTAAAAAATTTTGGTCCTTTTATTGACGAGACAATTGATTTTGCGAAATTGACCGAAGCACCACTATTTTTGATTACTGGAAAAACAGGTGCAGGAAAAACGACTCTTTTTGATGGAATGACTTATGCATTGTTTGGTGAAACTTCTGGCAGAATCAGGACTGGTAAAGAAATGCGGTCTCTTTTTGCTACGCCTGAAGAAGAAACGTGTGTCTTTTTTTCATTTGAGCATCAGCGGATGAATTATGAGATTGAACGTAAGCCAGAACAACTCTTGGCCAAACGTAAAGGTGAAGGCAATCGAAAGCAAGCAGCAAAAGTTTCTTTGACGATCTTTGATGAAGCGGGCAAAGAAATGCGTCAATACACGAAACGTAGTGAAGTGGATCAATTAATCAAAGAATTAATGAATCTGGATGCGAAACAGTTTTCTCAGATCGTTTTACTACCTCAAGGAGAATTTCGTAATTTTTTAATTTCATCAAGTAGTGAGAAAGAAATTGTCTTACGTAATTTGTTTGGCACGCAATTTTTCCAACAACTTAATGAACAATTGAAAGAAAAAGCCAAAGAACATCAAAAAAATTTAGATCATCTTGAGCAAGAATTGAGTTTGCTGCAAAAACGCTTTATCCCTTTGGACACAGGAACGGTTCCTGAAACCTTAAGTTTCGATGCGTTATTCACTTATTGGCAGGCAGAGCAAACAACATTACAAGAAAGACTTCTCCAAGAAAAAAATAAACTGGTTCATTTACAAGAACAACAAAAGCAATTAGAAGATACCTATTATCATTCGCAAACATTGCAAACACGTCAGGAAGAAAAGCAAAAATTAGAGCAAAAACATGCAGAATTGATCCAGCAAGAAAGTGAAATCAATGAAATAAAACAATGGATCACTCATTATGAATTTGCTGAACGACTGGTCGATACGTTGACACGAAGCCAAGAATACCAGAAAGAACAAGCAGAACTGATTGATAAAGAACAGACTTGTTCTGAAACATTCGTGCAACAAGAACAAGCGTATGCACAGTGGCATAAAGAGGAACCTGAAAGAAAAAATGCCCAACAAGAAATGGAACATGCAGCGAATCGATTACAAGTCATGAAGTCATTAATCCCAATTGCGGAAGAATGGCAAAAAAAGCAAAATGAAAGTGAAGAGTTACAAAAGGCTAAGAAAAAAGCAGAAGAAAAAGAACAAAAAATTCTTCAAGAACAAGTCCGGTTAAAAGAAGAAGAACAAAGACTAGCAGAACTGCTGCTTGACCAAGATCGCTTGCACAGTGATCAATTGTGTTACGAACAACTTCGGCATGAGCAAGAAAAGTACCAAACTATCCTTACAGAAAATCACCAGAATACAGAACAGTTAAAGATGAATCAAACCAAGTTGTCCGAACTGATCACAAAACTCCAAGCTCAACAAGTAATGTTAAGCAAACAAAATAATCAAGTTGATCTTTTAAAGAGTCAATGGGCAAGCCAACAAATTGCGAAGTTGCAATTGCTATTATTACCGGGGCAACCTTGTCCAGTTTGTGGGTCAACGGAGCATCCTAAACAACAAAATGAGCATGTATTGCCTAATCAAGAAGAATTTGTCCAACTGGAAGCAAATTTAGCCGAGGCAGAAACAAACCTTGAACAAATCAATCAAGAAATAGGGCGTAGTGAAGCAGAAAAAGCACAAATAGAACAAAAAATAGCTGACTTGGAAAACTTCGGAACAGAAAAACAAGTAGAGATCCAAAAAAGCAAAGAACGATTACAACATTTGATCCAGCAATCGTTTAAATTTGCCATAGCAGATGATCCTCTTGTATCCTTAGAAAAAATTCAGCATGATTTGGATTCGCGTGCAGAGGCCATCACACAGGCAAAAATCGCTATTCAAACACTAACTGAACGTTTAAGTCTTATCGAAGATCAGCGAAAGAAGATCACCGAACAAATCAGCCAAAACAAAGAAGAGCTCCAACAAGTACAAGGGGAGCTTGTTACCTTGACGAAACAGTTAGAAGGACAAAATACTCAGACTTTGATTGAGGATGTCAACCAATTAGAAGAAAATGTTGCGATGAAAGCCCAATGGTTAGCAGAAGAAAAAACAAAAGAACTTCGTTTTTCTCAAGAAATCAGTTTGTTAAAAGCGCAAATGGCTAATATTCATGAGCAACAGGCAAAAATTGAAAATAAAATTCAGCGTATCCAAGAGCAAATTTCAGCAAAAATAAAAGAGCAAGCTTACTTTAAAGAAGCAGATGAGGTATTGGCATTTACTAAACAAACAGTTGAATACCAAGAGAAGAGTCAACTGGTCAACGCATATGAGAAAGAACGATTAATCGTTGAAGACCGCTTAAGCCAGTTGAACCATGTTGCTTTAGCTGAAACACTTCCTGATTTAGAACAATTGGAGCAACAACTAGATGAGCTAAAAGCTGCGGTTCAAACACAACAGGAACATTGTTATCACTTGCAAGAGCAAGAACAGCAGAATCAGCAAATCATCGAAGAATTTTCTTCGATTTATCAAGCGAGTCAAGAACAATTAGATGAATTGATCCAACTACAACAATTATCGCAAACGATGAATGGGGAAAACCCTAGAAAAACCAGTTTGGAAAGATACGTACTACAAGTGTATTTACAAGAAGTACTACAAGTGGCAAATGTGCGATTGCAACGTCTGACGAAAAATCGTTACCAATTTGAGCTTGCAGATGAAGTGGGAAGTTACCGTGGGAAAACAGGGTTGGAGATCAATATCTATGATGATGAAGCAGGTCTGACACGTGGGGCTCATACGCTATCTGGTGGCGAAAGTTTTATTGCAGCTTTATCCTTAGCGTTGGCTTTAGCTGAAGTGATCCAGACACAAGCCGGTGGTGTGTTGATCGAAGCGTTATTCATTGATGAAGGATTTGGATCGTTAGATGAAGAAGCACTTGAAATGGCGATTGAAGCATTAGAAACAATTGAAAGTGAAGGTCGTATGATCGGGATCATCAGCCATGTGAGAGAATTAAAAGAACGAGTAGTACAACAAATCAGAATCGAAACAGAAGGTAGCGGACAAAGTAAAGTACGCTATCATCTTGGATAAGAGGGGGATTAACTGATGAAATGGAGCATTCCAGAAAAAGTCATTGCAAGAGGACGTCAATATCTGCAAGAAGGACGGGTATTATCGGTTGTCCCTGACCAAGAAGAAAAAGTTTGGCATGCGGAAGTCTTAGGCAGTGAATTGTATATGGTCGATTTAGATGGGACAGCCAAAGAAGTCGATTTCTGCCAATGCCCTTATTGGGAAGAACATCATTATTGTAAGCATACAGTGGCAGTCGAACTGTACTTGCGCTCTAAGAATCTTTCACGAATAATCAAGGCAGATCAACCTGCGTTAGAACCAGTCAAAAAAAGTAGCGAAGGTGAAATTTTAACGAAAGGTTTTTCAAGACTAACTGTCAAAAACCACTCATCACGGACGCAACCATTGATTGTGGAATATCAAGTAGAAACGATTGAGACCAATCATTATCATCCGGAATTAGCTATTTTAGCCGTTTATTTGCGGATTGGTTATTTAGATCAGCCAAAGAAAACGTATATCGTTAAAAACATTTTTGATTTTTTACATTCCTATATGGAAAATGAACGCTACACTATGAATAAACAATACCAGTTCCATCTAGATCAACGAGCTTTTCAAGGAGAAGATCAAGTAATCTTAAAAACGTTAGCTGAGTGTGCCCAAACGCAACTTCTTTTAGGTGCAAACGGCCTACAAGTCAAAGGGAAATTAGATAAACGTTATTTGTTATTACCGATCGAACAAGCAAAAACATTGTTAGAACAGATGAACCAAACGACAAAACTCCAAATGAAGATCGGAGAAGTGAATTATCAAGGGGTTCGATTTTCTGATAATGAGCCTTCCTTAGAATTTGAAGTAACAAAAAAAGAAGAGGCCTATCAATTAAGCGCACTGAATGACTTTGAGTTGTTCTTTACTCATTATCAATGGGGAATGATCCAAGGAACTTTTTATTCATTAACAAAACGTCAACAAGCAGTCTATTTAACTTGGAAACAGCTTATGAGAAGATTTGAGAAACCAGAAGTATTGTTTCTTAAGCAAGAACTATCCTCATTATTCAAAGAAATCATTCCATTGCTATCTGAAATTGGTCAAGTGAGCATAGCGGATGAAGTGAAAGCAGAAGTTGCTGACGTGCCAGTGGAATTTATTTTCTTCTTTAGAAAATCGAAAGGCAAGATCCAGGCTCGTGTTGATTTTGTCTATGATGAAGTCGTTTTTTCAACAGATAAAAAACATGAAGTTATTGCTGAAAATGCTTCTGAAGTATTAAGAGACAAAGCCCAAGAACAACGCGTATTAGACTTGTTCAAAATGTATCGCTACCAACGAAATGAGACAGGCTATGAACGTTTATTGCCGACAGGAGAAGAGTTGTATACTTTTTTCCGTACAGAGTTAGCCGTTTTTCGTCAGTTTGGTGAGGTCCGCCTTGGGAAAAAACTTCGGGAATTGTATTTAGATGCACATCGACATCAACCGAAGATCGAAGTGGAAGAAACCAGTTCATGGTTAGATATTCGTTTTGATGTGACTGGGATTGAGGAACAAGAAATCAATCAGGTCTTACAAAGTTTATTGCGAAATGATGCTTTTTATACGTTAGAAAATGGGCAAGTATTGTCCTTTGATTCCGAAGAGTTTCAGCAAACAAGTCAAATCTTGCAACAATTCCGTGAATCGATCCGTTCAGAATCTGGAACGATCCATGTGCCTAAAAACCAAGGATTGATCATTCAAGATAAGTTAGCAGGAAGTTCAGCAACTTTTGGTGACTCCTATCAAAAAATGATCCAAGATCTAATACAACCTGAACAATATCAAGTATCCTTGCCAGCAGGTCTACAAGCTGAATTGCGTGATTACCAAAAACAAGGATTTCGATGGTTGAAAATGCTGGGAAATTACCAGTTTGGCGGAATTTTAGCAGATGAAATGGGTCTAGGAAAAACCCTTCAGACAATTGCCTATTTGCTTTCAGAAAAAGAAGAAAAAGGCGAACTCTCTGCTTTGATCGTCGCTCCTGCTAGTTTGATCTATAACTGGCAAGCAGAAGTGAAAAAATTTGCTCCTTCTTTGAGCATCCAAGTAATCAACGGGAATAAAAAGGAACGAGAAGAACTATTAGCTCGTAAGGCAGATATCAGAGTCACTTCTTATGCTAGTTTAAGACAAGATTTAGCAGATTATCAAAAACATGCGATTAATTATTTGATCCTTGATGAGGCTCAGATGGTCAAAAATAGTAGTACCAAAACAGCTCAAGCGCTACGAGAATTAAGTGTACCGCAACGTTTTGCCTTAAGTGGGACGCCAATTGAGAATAATTTGGAAGAACTATGGTCGCTCTTTGCAACGATTATGCCGGGATTTTTCCCGAATAAGACCCGCTTTAGAGAGCTGGCACCTGAAGAAATTGCCCGAATGATTCGTCCGTTTGTGTTACGAAGGGATAAGCAAACCGTGTTAAGCGACCTGCCAGAAAAAACCGAGATGAATCTTTATTCTGCATTGACAGAAGAGCAAAAAACCGTGTACTTGGCTTATTTACGTCAGATGCGAGAAGAGATTTCTACTATGGACTCAGAAGCTTTTAAAAAGAATCGCATCGGTATTCTAGCTGGTTTGACACGATTACGCCAAATTTGCTGTGATCCAAGATTATTCTTGGAGGATTATGAAGGTGGCTCAGGAAAGCTAGAACAAGTCAAAGATCTACTGGTCGCAGCCAAAGAAAACAATCGGCGGGTTCTGTTGTTTTCTCAATTTACAGGTATGTTGACCATCTTACAAGAAGAACTAGCAGAATTAGGAATTTCTACTTTTTACTTAAGAGGAAGCACCAAACCGCAAGATCGTTTAACGATGGTAGATGCATTCAATGAAGGAGAACGAGATGTCTTTTTGATTTCATTGAAAGCTGGCGGAACCGGACTCAACTTAACGGGAGCAGACACGGTAATTCTGTATGATTTATGGTGGAACCCAGCCATTGAAGAACAAGCGGCAGGACGTGCGCACCGTATCGGACAAAAAAATGTGGTCGAAGTTTGGCGCATGATTGCAGAAGGAACGATTGAAGAGCGGATGGATTCGTTACAACAAGAAAAAAGAGAGTTATTCCAAAAAGTCATCCAAGGAAATGAAGACCAATTAACCAAATTAACGGAAGATGATATCCGGATGATTCTGAGTGTCGGAGACCTGGAAGACTAAAAATTTTGAAACAAAAAATAATTAAATCTTAAGACTCAATAATAAA
>NZ_JBFOFG010000014.1:0-44464 GCF_040887165.1 Enterococcus sp. C65
ATTTTTCTTTCAACAACTCTTATATCTTAACATTTTCTTAAGGTTTTGTCAATAACTTTTTTCAAGTTTTTTGACTGAGTTGTTTGCCGTGTTCTTAACGACTTGATTATCATATCATTTAAATTGTTATTTGTCAACAACTTTTTTCATTGATATTTCAATCTTTTCGTCACTTCTTAATCAAGCGACTTCGTTATTATAACATGGTGATTTTTCATCGTCAATATGTTTTTTCAACAAATTTTAAAGTGAAATTCATCACGCTTTATCAGAACAAATAATAATATATCAAGGACTGTCGAAAAATGCAATAGAAAAAAACATATTTTTCACTATAATTTTTAAAAGCGAATATTCCTCTCGATAATTAGTATTTTGACGTTTTTTTATAGTTTTTTCAGCGCGTTTAACACCAATTTAGATACAAAAGTTCGGTTCCGCGTATTTACGTTTTTTATAAATTCGAGCACTTCCCTATATTGTTTGTTTTTTGAATAAAAAAAACAAGTAAAGTTAACCCCCTTTACTTGTTTTCTTCTTTTACAATCGGAATAAAGATCCTAAAAATGGTACCCTGCCCAACGACACTTTCTGCATTGATTCTTCCTTTATAATTTTCAACCAATTGCTTAGCGATGGATAAGCCTAACCCATTACCACCTTTTGTTCGTGCTCTGGCTTTGTCGACACGATAAAAGCGATTGAAAATCTTATTAAGGTCTTCTTGTGGTATGCCTTCTCCAAAGTCTTGAATCGCAATTTCAAATTCGCTCAATGTAGAAGAAATCGAAATATGCACTTCTTTTCGATTGGTTGAATACTTCACTGCATTATCCAAAATAATAATGATTAGCTGTTCAAAGTGGTTACGATAAATTTGCAGAGTCACTTCTTTTGCTAAATCGTCATCTAAAGTAATGACATAATCTGGATATAGTATTTTGAAGTTATTGTAAACCTGGTAAGTGACTTCTTTCGCTAATGTCGTTTCATTCGCATAATGCATATCCACTTGTTCTGCTCTGGAAAGATCAAGCATTTCCTGAACCAAACTCTTCATTCGGCTAATTTCCTGCATGCTTGCAGCTAGTGATTCTTCTAAGATTTCAGGATCATCTTTCCCCCAACGATTCAATAAACTCAAGTGTCCCTCAATGATTGCTACTGGAGTTCTTAATTCATGAGAAACGTCTTCCACAAATTGTTCTTGCTGTTCAATATAAAGACGCATGCGATCAAGCATCTCATTGAAGATTTCAGCAAGATCAGCTAGTTCATCATTCGTATCGATTTCCGGCATATGAATATCTGATTGTGGGTCTTTACGAATCGTATCCATCGTGTCTCGTAAGACCTTTAATGGTTTTAAGAAATAAGAGGATAAGAAAAACCCGAGTATACTACTTAAAATCAAGGAAACAACTTCTAATACGATGAGTGTCAATAATAACTTGTTCCGAATATCATAAAAAGATGAAAGTTCATAAAAACTTTGAGCATAACCAATCTTTTCTCTCGTTTCTTTAGAATAGATCGGCTGGACAGAAAGAAAACCAGTTTTGCCATCTAACGTAACGATCGTTGGCACTTTTCTAGTTGTTTGGATCAATGAACGATCTTTTTCATGCGTTTTAAAAATTAATTTTTCATCTAAGTTATAGACATATAGATCCATTGAAGATTGTCCTAATTCAGAAATGAACGAATCGATTTTCATCAAATTCCCTTCAATGATTGATGTGTCACTGATGCTCGTATTATTTTCTGCATTTGTTAAGTTGCGGTAAGTGTTGACTAATGTCAGCTCTTCATTTGCATTGGCTAATCGTGAAGCGACTTCTGAGATCGTTCGTTCGTCATTGTTTCGCTCTTTTGCCACGATTAGATTGATTGAAGACTTATACGTAATGACCGCAAAAATGGTAAAAACAACGAATATAAAGAAAGAACTTGCAAAGGCCCACTTGATTGTCAAGGAGGGACCTTTAAGTTCTCTTTTTTCAGAATTTTTCGGTTTTATCACGAGCGCATCACATAGCCTGTTCCACGGACAGTTTGGATATAACTTTCTTCTCCAGGAACATCAATTTTATTACGAAGATAACGAATATAGACATCCACAACATTCGTTTCGACTTCTGTTTCGTATCCCCATACTTTGTTTAGTAAAACATCACGGGCTAATACAACATTTACATTTTCCATCAAAGTAAGTAACAATTCATATTCACGTTTTGTTAACTCAATGACTTCACTGCCACGTCGTACGACACGATTTTCTTTTTCGATCGTTAGGTCACGATAGGTGATCGTTGTTTGTTTCGCTACATTCTTGTCTCCTTCAATGTCGATACGACGTAATAAGGCACGTAAACGAGCTAATAATTCTTCAATCGCAAAAGGTTTAACGATATAGTCATCTGCACCATGATCTAATCCTGAGACACGATCAATTACTGAGTCTCTAGCAGTCATCATAATGATTGGTGTATTTTTTACTTGACGGACACGACGGCATACTTCTAGTCCATTTAATTCTGGTAACATCAAGTCTAATAAAATAGCATCCCATTCATTGTTTAACGCTGCATCTAATCCTGTACGGCCATTGTAATGTACTTCTGCATTGTAGCCTTCATGCTTTAATTCTAACTCGACAAACCGAGCTAAGTTTTTCTCATCTTCAATGATTAGAATATTACTCATCAATTTTTTTCCTTTCTATTCTACGGGCTTTTCAAAACTCTATTATTATACCGATAATCTACTTAAAAATCTATAACCATTTTATCATGGATAACAATTTTTAAAAAGAGCTGAAGTCTTCTCTTTTCAGTTGACTCCAGCTCTCATGTCATCTTTTATTTTTCTTCATCTTCATGAAGCGAAAAGATTACTCTTCATGATACCATGAATAATGGAAGATTCCTTCTTTATCTACCCGTTCATAGGTGTGCGCACCAAAATAATCACGTTGCGCTTGGATAATATTTGCCGGTAAGCGTTCTGCTCTATAAGAATCGAAATAAGCAATCGCAGAAGAAAAAGTTGGTACTGGAACGCCTGCTTGGACAGCTAGTGCGACTACATCTCTTACTGCTTGTTGGTATTTATTGGTGATGTCGACAAAATAATCATCTAATAAAAGATTTTCGATATCAGAATCCTTGTCATACGCATCAGTGATTTTTTGTAAGAAACGAGCACGAATGATACACCCAGCGCGCCAGATCTTAGCAATTTCACCAAATGGCAGATCCCAACCATATTCTTTAGAAGCAACACGTAATTGAGCAAAACCTTGTGCATAACTCATAATTTTGCTGAAGTACAATGCTTCACGGATTTTTTCGATCAGCTCTTTTTTATCTCCAGTAAATGAAAACTCATTCGTGCGGGTTAGCACTTTGCTTGCTTGGACACGTTCGTCTTTGTACGCTGAAATGTAACGAGCAAAAACAGATTCTGTGATCAATGGTAAAGGAACACCTAGGTCTAACGCACTTTGGCTCGTCCATTTTCCTGTTCCTTTGTTACCAGCAGCGTCCATGATGACATCAACGATTGGTTTCCCAGTTCCTTCATCATCTTTTCTTGTTAGGATATCTGCAGTGATCTCAATCAAGTAACTGTCTAACTCACCTTGATTCCATTCTTTAAAGATGTCAGCCATTTCTTCAACTGATAAGCCTAAGATGTTTTTCATCAAGTCATAAGACTCTGCAATCAATTGCATATCGCCATATTCGATGCCGTTATGAACCATTTTGACATAATGACCAGCACCATTAGGACCGATGTAAGTCACACAAGGGGCCCCGTCTTCTGCTTTAGCAGAGATTTGCTCTAAGATTGGCGCAACCAATTCATAGGCTTCTTTTTGCCCACCAGGCATGATTGAAGGTCCTTTTAAGGCTCCTTCTTCCCCACCTGATACACCTGTGCCGATAAAGTTGATACCAGAGTTAGCTAGTTCTTCATTCCGACGAATCGTGTCTTTGAAGAAAGTATTTCCTCCATCGATTAAAATATCTCCTTTATCTAAATGCGGAAGTAATTCTTGGATGGTTGCATCCGTTGCCGGACCAGCCTTTACCATTAGAAGGATTCGACGTGGTTTTTCGATCGAATCGACAAATTCTTCGATTGAATAAGTTGCTTTAAATTTTTTGTCTGGGTGTTCTTCCACCACAGCAGTTGTCTTTGATCCAGTACGGTTAAAGAGGGCAACTGAATACCCACGACTTTCAATATTAAGGGCTAAGTTTTTACCCATTACGGCCATACCGACAACGCCGATTTGTTGTTTTGACATATGAACTCCTCCTACATATGGGATGTTCTCCCTAATCTCTATCATTATAGCTTAACATGGCGCTATTGCAAACCAAAGAAGCATATATTTTTATGACGTTGTTTCAATATTAATGGACGAGCTAGGAAAGTTTTAAAGTATCACAAAAAAATAAACCTCAAGGCTCCATGGTTAGCCTTGAGGTTTTTACATTTTCTAATTAAAATGTATTAAGCTTCTTTAGACATTACGTCCTTACCATCGTAGTAACCACAATTTGCACATACGTGATGGCTTTTTTTCATTTCACCACAGTTTGCACATTCGTTTAAACCTTTGATTGTCAATTTGTAGTGTGTACGACGTTTTGCTTTTTTAGCTTTTGATGTTCTTCTAGCTGGTACTGCCATTTTGCTACACCTCCTTGTAAAGTCTTGCACCTTAATTGATGCAATATATTCCAATCTTACGCTTTATCATCTTCATTTGATGGTTCATCAAAAAGTTCCGATAATTTTGCAAGACGAGGATCTACTTTTGTCTTGGCATCTTCTGATTTTCTACGCTCATATTCTTCTTCGGAAACGACTTCCCAATCTGTTCCTTTCGGTAGGTCAGTTGCGAGTTCTTCTTCCTCTGTTAATACGCGCATCGGAATTGCCAATAAAATGTTGTCTTCAATTGATTCTGTCAGGTCAAGTTTTGCATCTTCGATTAACAAAATCTCTTCTGCAGACAATTGGTCATCTCTGAGTTGATATTGTTCTTTTGTCATAAACAATTCGTCAACAGCAAAGTCCATCGGTAATTCAACCGGTTCTAAAGAACGCGTAGATGGAACAGTCAGAGTCGTCTGCACAGTGTAATGAACCAGATAGCCTTTTTTATCAACTGAGACTAACCCTTGGACTGCAACAGGCGCAACATCTAGTATTAAATTGTCTCGCTCCATGAGTTCCGCTTTAAGATCAAGGGTCTCATGAAATGTTAACGGTGTCTCTTGGTATTTTCTCAATTCGAGTAAGGACCATTTCATTTTTCATCACTCCTAAGCAACAAAAGCAATTATACAGGGCAAAAAGGTCCTTGTCAATGAAATTTTCTTGACACCTTACACTTCATTAAAAAACATTTTTTTTATTTATTCGTTATGTTGTCTTATTTTTATTTACGAACAAATTTCCATGGCAACTCGCAACAAATAGAGAAGCCATTTTTTTAACTAAACTTTTTCTCTATTACGTGAAAGACTCTCTGTAAATTTTGACTTTTTCTCCTTATTGTTTCGTAAACTATATGTTTACCCCAAAAATTAACTGATGATTTTTAGAATAACATTCGATCATTCCTACAGAAGAACGATTTTTACTAACCAAGAATGATAACTAACGATATAAAAACAGCAGTTTTGATCGTTTATCCGGCTAAATTCTTCTACAAGTTGTTCTGTGGCGTACATACTTGATGGTTTCTATTTGCTCAAGTATTCAAGATGAACTACAATAAACAATATTTATAAGAAAAAGGAGCAGACGCTTGTTATGAACACACGAGATATCGAATATTATGTTCAAATCGTCAAGCAAAAGAATTTTACCAAGGTAGCCAAGTACTTTCAAGTTAGTCAACCGACGATCACTTACGCACTTAAGCGCCTGGAAAAAGAACTTGACGCAGTTCTTATCACAAGAGATCGTTCACACCACGAATTAGTGATTACCCCTGCTGGCAAACAGTTATTTATCCATGCACAATCTATCTTGCAAGAGATCAAGATGGCAAAAGCAGAGATTACGCAATTACAGAAAAAGAAATTACGATTTGGAATGCCACCAATCATTGGCAATGAATATTTTCCGAAATTATCCAGTTATTTTATTAAATCTCAGCTAATGGACCAAATTGAGATTACAGATGGTGGCTCTAGAGATTTGTATGGCATGATCCACCAAGGAAGAATCGATTTAGCGATCCTAGGCTCCACCCAACCAATTATCGATCAAAAATTAGAGATCGAATTACTTTTAGACAAGCGTTTCATGATTGTTGTTGCTCCTACTCATCCTTTCGCTGACCGACAAATGATTTCTTTTAGCGACCTAACAGCTGAACAATTCGTTTTATTGAACGAGCATTACGTTCATCCTGCAGCTTTTAAAAAGTTAGCTAAACAGGCACATATTGAACCTAAAGTTGTTTACCAAAGCAATGACTTAGCCATATTGAAAAGCATGATTCGAGAAAATATCGGGATTGGTTTTTTAACTGAAATTGCTATTCACCCTGAAGATCATCTCGTATCGATCCCACTTTCCGATCAGCTCCAGCCGCACTTTCTGATTTCACTTGCTAAGCGTACTCAGCAAATTCCGACTCCTTTACAAGAAAATGTGGTTGAGGTCATCCAACAATTTATGAAAACTCAAAAGAAGAACAAATCTTAATTGAATGGCTATTAATAGAAATGAATAATAATTAACACTTTTGAATAAACAATAAATTATGATTGGACGGTAGTCTGCTGGTCCTCTCTAATTGACACCTTAGGTAACATCAGAAAAATTTCGTTTTAAACCCGTAGACTAAACACTAGAACGATCATTCTGCCACAATGAATGTTGTCTCATGATCCCTCTAAAAATCAACAAAAAAAGGATAAGACCTAGGTCTTATCCTTTTTTGATGATCAGCGGAGTCAATTAGATTGCTGTTGTTTCGCCACGGTATACAATACCACGACGTGAGTCTACAGTTACTAACTCGCCATCAGTGATTGTTGAAGTTGCATCTTGTGCACCAACGATTACAGGAATGTCTTGTGCAATTCCTACAACTGCTGCGTGTGAAGTCAATCCGCCTTCTTCAACGATAACTGCTGCTGCTTTTTCAATTGCAGGCATATATTCTTTATCAGTTGTTGGAACAACTAAAACCATGCCGTCTTTTGCTTTTTTGATTGCTTCTTCAGCTGATGAAGCAACAACTGCATTTGCAACGACTGATTTTTGACCAACGCCTTGAGCTTCTAATAATTTTGAACCAATCATTTGAATTTTCATTACGTTAGTTGTTCCACGTTCACCAACTGGTACACCAGCAGTGATCAAGATCAAATCGCCTTCTGAAGCAAAGCCTAAGTCAACTGCTTTTTGAGCAGCTAATTCAAACATTTCGTCAGTTGTTGTTGGTTTTTCAGCAACTGTTGGGTAAACACCCCAGTTAAGCATCAAACCACGTTTTGTACGTTCGTCAAAAGTAACAGCCAAGATGTCAGCATCTGGACGGTATTTTGAGATCATTTTAGCTGTATAACCAGATTCAGTTGCAGCTACGATTGTTTTAACGCCTAAGTTTTTAGCAGCGCGTGCTACAGATAGACCGATTGTTTCAGTCACATCAGTTTTATCAAATTCGTTTAATTGGAAAGTACCTAATTCTGATAATGCATTTTCAGCTTGTTGGTCAATACGAGCCATTGTTGCAACAGCTTCTACAGGGTAGTCACCGTTTGCTGATTCTCCTGATAACATTGTTGCATCAGTTCCGTCAAATACGGCATTGGCAACGTCAGAAGCTTCTGCACGTGTTGGACGTGGGTTTTCTTGCATTGATTCCAACATTTGTGTTGCTGTGATTACTGGGATACCAGCTGCATTACATTTTTTGATAATACGTTTTTGAACCATTGGAACTAATTCGGCAGGAATTTCAACACCCATGTCACCACGAGCGATCATTACACCATCAGAAACTTTGATGATTTCGTCGATGTTGTCGATTCCTTCTTGTGATTCAATTTTAGGGAAGATTTGAACGTGTGTCATATCTTTTTCTTCTAAAATTTCACGAATATCTAAAACGTCTTGCGCTTTACGTACAAAACTTGCAGCGATAAAGTCGATATCGTTATCTAGACCAAAACGAATATCATCTGCATCTTTAGGAGTAATCCCTGGTAAGCTGATTGAAACGCCTGGTGCATTAACCCCTTTACGAGATCCTAGCATTCCAGCATTTTTCACTTCTACAACTAATTCACGAGTTGCTTCGTCTTTTTCAATGATTTCCATATCGATCAAGCCATCATCGAATAAAATGTGTCCACCTACATGAACGTCTTCAAATAGTCCAGGGTAAGTAACAGCGATTTTTTCTTTTGAACCTACATGTTCAGGATCCATTGAGATACGAGTTTTATCTCCTACTTCAAATTTGATGTATCCTGCACGACCAAAATCAGCTTCAGTTGTGCCTTGAACAGTTGTACGAATTTCAGCACCTTTTGTATCTAAAAGGATACCTACATCTTTACCTGTTTTTTTAACTGCTTCACGGACCATTGTCATACGTGATAATTGTTCTTCATGATCACCATGTGAAAAGTTAAAGCGGAAGACATTTGCCCCAGATTCAATCAATTTAGAAATAGTTTCTACTGAATTACTTGCTGGTCCTAATGTACTAACGATTTTGGTTTTTTTCATTTTACAAAACTCTCCCATTCAATTTTGTTTATTTAAAGCTGGTTAAAGCCTAAATACAAAGATAACAAGCTATACCTATTTTTAACTATAGCTTAAATTTCAAATAACAGGCTTTCAATCTTAGAATGAAAGTGAGTTATTTAAGTCATAAAGTGATAAGTCTGGTTTGTGTTTGTTGCTTTCTAGTGTTTCGATGATATCTGCAGCGACCATTTCATTGTCGCGGATACCCACACATAGACCACCTTTACCTGCACGAAGCAAGTCAACAGCATAAGCACCAAATTTGCTTGCTAACACACGGTCACGTGCGCTAGGTGAGCCACCACGTACTACGTGTCCTAAAATGGATACACGTGTATGGTAATCACCATATTCAGAAAGTTTTTCGGCAAATTCATTTCCGCCCATTACGCCTTCTGCTAAGATGATCAAGCAATGTTTTTTACCACGATCGCGGCCTTCTTGGATTTTTTTAGCCACAGATGCCATATCAAAATCATGTTCAGGAATGATAATTTCATCTGCGCCACCGGCAACACCTGACCATAATGCGATATCGCCAGCGTTACGTCCCATTACTTCAATAACAAACGTACGAACGTGTGAAGTTGCTGTATCACGAATACGGTCGATTGATTCTAAAACTGTGTTGATTGCTGTATCAAAACCGATTGTGAAATCAGTTCCTGGAATATCGTTGTCAATCGTTCCTGGAACACCAACAGCTGGAAATCCACGTCTTGTCAATGCCATTGCTCCATGGTAAGAGCCATCTCCACCGATAACAACTAAACCTTCGATACCGAATTTTTTCAATTGTTCGATCCCTTTTAATTGACCTTCTTCAGTCGCAAATTCAGGGTAACGTGCAGAGTACAAGAATGTCCCACCACGTTGGATTTTATCACCCACATCTGCAACATCTAGACGACGAATATCTCCTGCAACTAATCCAGCAAATCCATAGTTGATTCCATATACTTCGAGCCCTTCATAAATCCCTTTACGAACAACGGCACGAATAGCAGCATTCATTCCAGGTGCGTCTCCACCACTGGTCAAAATTCCAATGCGTTTCATAATAATCATTCACCTCATTAAAATACTTTATCCTAAGCAATGCTTAGGTTAATAACCTTCTTTGCGTTAACCACGACTAACATTCTAACATTATTTTTAGCAATTGTCTTGATTTACTGATAAAAAAATGAAAAAAAATGAAAGCAAATAGTATATTTTACCGTAAGTTATTTGAAAACAACATTTTCTGGTTGGAGCAAGTAAGCTAATTGACTCTTCAAGCTCTTACTTCCATCGACCCAATAAGCTTCTGCCAGCACCACTTTCCGTTGATTCTTTTCATGGTACATCACGACTGGAATGTACCCAGAATGTTTCTGAAAAATAGTTTGCAATTGTTTCATCGTTTGCGGATCATCAAATTCTTCTTTGATTCGTAAGTAGCAAGTCTGATCTTGATATTGTTCTTCTAATTCTACAGGATCAGCAAAATTTTCGCCAATCAATTGCAACTCTTGGTTGTATTTACTCGTTTCTGTTCGTCCTTGAACAAAGATCACTTTATTCAACTCAAACAATGAACGAAATTGTCGATAGGATTTGGGGAATACAGTGATCGTGATTTCTCCACTGATATCTGTTCCTTCAACAAAAGCCATCAATTCCCCTTTTTTAGTTCTGATTTCACGGATATTTTTAATCATCACTAATACACTGACTGTTTGTTTCGGAATAACTTCAGTAATTAACCGGATTTTTTTAGCTAATTTCAAGCGTTCATAGCCTTCTGTTGGGTGCCCTGAAAGATAAACGCCTAAATATTCCTCTTCTAATTGCAGCTTTTCTTCTAAAGAATAGTCAGCCACTTCTTCTTCTTTTAAAGCCATGATCCCTAGGAGATCTAAGCTTCCACCACTATAAATGATGTTTTGTATTTTTCCTTCTAAATCGAGCATCAATTGTTTTCGGTTTGGTGCCAATTCATCAAACACACCTACTGCTACTAATGACTGGATCAACTCTAATTTTAGCCAGCGTTTATCTAAACGAATCAAGAATTGATCCACTGATTGATAAGCGCCATTTTCTTTTCGATCTTTTAAGATATCCTCAATGAAGTCTTTTCGGACACCTTTGATCGCAGTTAGACCAAAACGAATCTCTTCTGGATTAATTAGCTCAAAGCCATAATAGCTCTGATTAATGGAAGGTGCTGCTAGTTTTAATTTTTTCTTTCTTGCCTCAGCGATGTATTCTTTTAATTTGGTCGTATTGTGTCGAACCGAATTTAGTAAACTAACAAAAAATGCGCCTGGATGGTGGGCTTTGAGGTACGCCATTTGGAACCCAACGAATGAATAAGCAAACGCATGCGAGCGATTGAAACCATAATTGGCAAAACGTTCGATATAGTCATAGACTTCGACCGCTTTTTCTTTCGAATAGCCCTGACTTACTGCCCCACTGACAAAGTGTTCCCGCTCTTTGTCAATCACTTCTTTTTTCTTTTTACTGATTGCTCGACGCAAAATATCCGATTGGCCCAAAGAAAAACCAGCCATCTTTGCAGCGATTTGCATAATCTGTTCCTGATACACGATGACACCATATGTGTTTTTTAAAATAGGCATTAAGGAATCATCAGGATAATGGATCGTTTCTTTTCCTTTTTTGCGGGAAATAAACGTATCGATATTTTGCATTGGTCCTGGACGATATAACGCATTGACTGCCGCAATATCTTCAATTGTTTCTGGTCCTAATCGGCGTAAAACATTGCGAATACCTGCAGATTCAAATTGGAAAACCCCTGTAGTATCTCCTTGTTGAAAGAGAAAAAGTGTCTTAGGATCATTTAAAGGAATTTGTTTCAATCGAATTTCTTTCTTTTCTACTTTTTTAATAGCTTTCAATGCGTAATCAATGATCGAAAGATTTCGCAATCCTAAAAAATCCATTTTGAGTAGCCCGATCGCTTCCACGTCATTCATCGTATATTGAGTTAAAAATGCTTCATCTGATCCTTTTTGTAATGGAACCAGATCTAACAGATTCTTATCACTGATCACAACACCCGCTGCGTGAGTCGAGACATGTCGAGGCAATCCTTCTAAAATCGAAGCTGTTTTAAATAGTAATTGATTTTTTTCACTTAACTGAACTAACTCCACTAAGGGTTTCGATGTCCGATATGCTTCGGGTAAGGTAATTTTCAACTGATTAGGGATCGCCTTTGACCATCGATTGGCTTCGCTTTGTGATAAACCAAAGACACGAGCCACGTCCCTTAACACCATCTTAGCCGCCATCGTCCCAAACGTTGCAATTTGCGCCATATGGTATTGTCCATATTTTGCTCTGACATAATTCAAGACTTCTTCTCTACGATTATCAGGGATATCCAAATCGATATCTGGCATCGTATAACGTTCTGGGTTTAAGAAACGCTCAAAAAGCAAATCATATTGCAACGGATCGACATCGGTGATCTCCAAGATATATGCAACTAATGAACCAGCCGCTGATCCTCGTCCAGCGCCAGTCACGATTTTTTCTCGATGAGCAAACGCCATGACGTCCCACACGATCAAGAAATAATCATCAAAGCCCATTTGATGGATAATCGACAACTCATATGCTAGGCGCTCTTGATATTCAGGAGTGATTTCTTCGACTCGCTCTGCTAATTTTGCGTGGCACAATTCATCAAGGTACTGACCAGCACTTTTCTGATCTGGTACTGGATAATGAGGTAACAGCTTTTGATGAAATTGAAATTCAAAGGAAACCGATTGAGCTAAACGTTGCGCACCCTCTAGCGCATCAACCAACTGTGCTTCATTAAACCGTTGGATCATTTCATTTTCAGCAAGTAAAAAACCTGTTTTCGTTTCTATCTTTTGTTGGTTGATTGCTTCCACAGAAAGTTGGCTCCCAGCTCGAAGATGTTTCATCGTCTCAAGCGCAAACAGTTCTTCTTGTCTTAAGCTGGCAATAGGTTGTAATGCACATAAGGAATAATTGTTTTCTGCTAGGAACGTTACCCAACCACTTGGTAGTTCTGAGAAACTTTCAGTGATTCCAACATAAAAATCTTGTCGACCTACTTTTTCTTTGAGTGCTTGCCAATGGGCAGTAAAGGTCTCTGTTTGATTAAATTCAGCTACCACAGAATGTTGGGGAGGAACGACGAAGATCAAATGATCTGATTTCGTAAATTCTGATAATGCGAGACTTTCTTGAATCATTTTTTTACTCGACAGCTTCATCAATTGCTGGTAGCCAACGCCATCTTTCGCATATACCAATAAATCAAAAGCTTGGGACTCATAAGTATAAGTAAGGAGCATGCCGACAATTGGCTTTATTCCTTCTTTGATACATGTTTGATAAAACTCGGGTATCCCATACAGTACATCTTGATCAGTTATTCCTAGGACTGTATAACCTAGTGCTTTTGCCTTTTGGACATAATCTTGGATCCTGATCGTGCTTTGCAACAGCGAATAGGAGGTTTTTGTATATAATTGTGGGAAAAACATGGTCATTCCACCTTTTGTATAGTTAGACAATTAATCAATGCGTTCATTTATCTACTATGAATATAGGATAAACGACAACGCATTTGTAATCATTCTCTTTGATTTGCATTTTTATTATTTTATCACATGGACTGGTTAAATCATAAAACTTGTTTTTTTACAACTAGCTTTCTTTACATTCAGCAAAATTCTGGTAAACTAAGCTTAGAAAAGAGGTGTTCTTTATGCGATATATCGTCACATTATTTTGGTCATTTGTCTTAGGTCAAGTCGTAGGTTACATTGGTGGGGCTCTTACAAGCGGTGGCTATGATTTTACTTTAACAACGATTATTTCATTGGTTGCAGGCGTTGTTGTCATTTTACTTGGTGCATTGGCAACTCCTAGAAAAGAAGCCTCATCACATTCATAAAAGTCAAATGAGGGTGGGACGCAGTCTCATCCTTTTTATGTATTTTGATAAAATCATTTCGCTTTCCATTAACTTTTTGGAGTGGAAAAGTTAAGCCTGGGACAAAAGGTCGTCCCGGGCTCTTTATCATGCACAAAAATGAATAATTGTTGTTCCTTGAAATAAGTCTGAATTTCTCAAAATATGAGCGGTTGTTTCAACAAATTCTTCCCTACTGCCATCGGAGCTGCGAGGTTTTAAAGACAGCGACACATGATCTTTTCATCATCTGATCAGAAGCGTTGTCGAAGAACTTTTCTGAAGTTAAATAAAGATAATAGGATATTAGATAAAACAAAGAGGCTTGTGGCAATGAACACTGCGCGATAGTTAAAGGCATGCGCAACCGTCGAACCCACCATCGGTCCAAAGACTTGTCCAAAATTACTACACATTTGATTGTAACTATAGATTCGACTCACTCCTTCTGGCGGCGTGATCTTACTGATGAGTGTATTGATGGATGGCATTAACGCACCCGTTGAAAAACCAAGAATAAACCGTAAGATCCCCAACTGTAAAGGGGTCGCTACAATAGCCATGGGCAAGTAGCAACAAAAAGATAAGGTTAGCCCTGCAAGCAGTACTTTTTGGTTCCCTATTTTATCCCCTAATTTCCCTAGTTTAGGAGAGGAAAAAACTGCAGACACACCTGAAATCGAAACGATTAACCCACTAACAAATAAAATATTTCCTGAATTCCCGCTTAGCTCACGAATATATAGGGTCAAAATAGGACTGATAGTTGTGATACCAATTTGAAGAATCAAAGTGGTCACAAATAATCCGATTAGAATGGATAAATGATCCATTTTGGCAAAGATTTCTTTTGTACTGATCATATCATTTTTTTCTACTGGTTGAAAATCTTCTTTTACCAAGAAAATGGTTAAAAGTGTTGTCACAAGTAATAATACCCCAGTAATCAAGAAAACATTCTCCATACCAAACCACTGTGCCAGCGCACCTCCCATAGATGGCCCGATCAAACTACCGGCAATTGCTCCAGTCGATAAAGTTCCTAATGCCCAACCACTTTTTTCTTTTGGTGCTTGTGAAGCAATCATCGCAGTCGCGTTAGGAATATAACCTGATAAAATGCCATTTAAAAAACGCATGACCAGTAACCAATACGCATTGGGAACAAAGGCCAACGATCCCATCGTTACCGTCATCCCTGCGGCAGCTCGGATCATCATGAGCTTTCGCCCTTTACGATCTGCCAAATTCCCCCATATTGGCGCTACGATAGCTGAAGCAAAGGCAGTAACAGATATCGCTAGACCGGAAAACAACTCAACTTGATCACTTGGTGTACCCAATTGTTCTACATATACAGGAATAAATGGCATAACTAAACTAAAACTAGCCCCTGTAAAAAAGCAGCCGATCCAAGCCACGAATAAATTTTTCTTCCATTGTATCTTCATTGATCATCCTCATTTCTTTATGTTTCTTTGCAAAAAATTTCTTTTTGAAACAGCATAAATTATGTATTGTTACTATATAGACGAAAGGTTTTGTTCCGAGCAGTACTATCTTCTACTTATTTACTATCTTAACAGTGAAAATCTTATGTTACAAAAAAACACTCTTAACAACTATATAAAATCGTTAAGAGTGCAAATACTACTTTTTTCGAATCATTCAAATGGTGATGGCAAAAAGCGTTTTTTCTTATTAAATTTGTGCTACTTTTTATTGTAAACTTACTCATGTTGCTGTTTCCTGACTTTTTAGCTGGTTCTTTAAGAAAATAGTTCAGCTACCAGTTAGGCTGGTTTACATCGTTGCTAAAATAATAAAGTTAAGGATAAACAAGACCACAACGATCCATAATGGGATTGAAATTTCTTTGAATTTCCCTTTGATTACTTTGACGATCGTGTAAAAAATGAAGCCGACAGCAATCCCATAAGAGATGCTATAGCATAATCCCATAAAGATTGAAGCAAAGAATGCTGGTAGTGCTTCTTCCAGGTCAAGCCAATTGATATCTGTGAATGAAGCCATCATCATCACACCAACTAAAATCAATGCAGGTGCAGTTGCTTGAGTTGGAACGATAGAAATCAATGGTGAAAAGAAACTACTTAATGCAAATAAGACTGCAACCACTACTGAGGTCAAACCTGTTCGTCCACCAGCACCGATACCTGCAGCAGATTCTACATAAGTCGTCGTATTTGATGTTCCAAAGATTGCTCCTACAGATGTCGCAATGGCATCGGCAAAGAGCGCTTTATCCATTTTTGTCTTGAAACCTTTGCCATCTTCTAATGCTTCTTCATCTTCTTTTGAGAAGATCCCCGTACGGCGACCTGTTCCAATGAACGTCCCAATCGTATCAAATGTATCCGATAAACTAAACGCAATGATTGTCATGATTACTTGTGGAATCTTTGAAGAATCACTAAATAATGATTGCATCCCCTCTGGTCCAAAAGCAGCACCAAAAGTCGTGCCTAATTCTTTGAATGAACTTCCTAATGAATTGGCTTGCCAATCAATCGTACTTAAATCAACGACCCCCATCATAATCCCTAAGATAGTGGTTGCCACGATCCCAATCAACATCGCACCACGAACATTTTTTACCACCAGGATCGCTGTTAAAATCAAACCGATCACAGCTAATAAAATCGGTGCATTATTGAAGTTGGCTAAAGCTGGAACGATCCCACCATTGATTGTGACATTCGTTGCCTTGCCTCCGTCAACCACCGAACTAGTGATTGCTGCCTGATCAGCTGAAAAAGAGAGAAATCCTGCATTTTTGATCCCAACATAAGCGACAAAGATCCCGATCCCGCCTCCAATCGCATGTTGTAGACTTTCAGGAATGGAATGAATGATCAATTTTCGTATTTTGGTCACAGTAATAAAAATGTTGACCATCCCACAAATAAAGACCATCGCTAAAGCTTGTTGCCAAGAATAACCTAATCCAAAAACTACTGTAAAAGTAAAAAAGGCATTTAATCCCATTCCAGGTGCTTGCGCATACGGTACATTTGCAAACAACCCCATTACCAAAGTACCAATGATCGAAGCGATGATTGTTGCTAAGAACACTGCCTGAAAAGGCATCCCTGATGCTGACAAAATGGTTGGATTTACAAATAAGATATAACTCATTGCAAAGAATGTCGTAACCCCAGCCATGATTTCTGTTGGTACATTTGTCTTATTTTTCTTTAATTGGAAAAACTTTTCCATAAAAAATTTCCACTCCCTGAATTTTTTTGACGTAAAATCAAATAATAAAATAAAATAAGTCAACTATTCCGTTTACGTCGAACAATTATTGATTATAATTATAGTTCGTTCGCTTTTCAATAAAATCATTAAAAAAAGCAATAAAAAAATGCTTAACGTTCGTGTTTTACCTTATAAATGGTTATTGAACAAAATGTATCCGTTCTCTTTAATTTAAAAAAGACTTCTTTTTCCCTTACATTTGCACCTTGTTAAAAAAAATATATGTGCTAGACTGAAACACATACTAGCATTGAAAGGAATGACATTTTTGAATAGAAAGCTCATTGCCATTGATTTAGACGGAACAACTTTAAATCCGGATTCAATCATTACTTCAAAAACTGAAGAAACATTAAAAAAAGCGATTAACGCTGGTCACCATGTCAGTATTGCTACTGGGCGCCCCTTCCGAATGAGTTATCATTATTATCAGCAATTAGGATTGTCTACACCGATGGTCAACTTTAACGGTGCTTTAGTACATATCCCTAATCAATATTGGGCTCATGAAAAAGAAACCTCGATCGATAAACGCATCGTATTCGAGATTTTAGCTCAAAAACGCCAATTGAATTTAGATTTCATTGCTGCAGAAAATCGTGAAACTTATTTTATTGACAGCTTTGATTTTTTTGATGAAAAAATTTTTGCTGCATCAAATCCTAGCCCTCAAAATTTATTATCGCCTAAAAATCTGACAACTGATCCAACCTCTTTACTGGTTCGAACAGAAAAATGCTATGCTGAACAAGTTTCAGCTGAATTAACCCGTCAATTCGGTAATTTTGTTGATGTTCGTACTTGGGGAGGACCAATGGCTATTTTAGAAATCGTTTCTAAAGGAATTGAAAAAGCCAAAGGCGTTCATCGCATTGCCAATTACCTTGATATCGATCAAAAAGATGTCATTGCTTTTGGTGACGAACATAACGATTTGGAACTATTAGAATATGCTGGCTGGGGAGTTGCAATGAAAAATGGTACCGATCAATTAAAAGGCGTTGCTAACGATGTCACTGAACACACCAACCAAGAAGATGGCTTAGCTACGTATTTAGAAGACTTATTAGCCCTTTAAAATCAAAAAAGACCGTTCCAGAGAAAACAAATTGTATTTCTCTGGAACGGTCTTTTTAGTTGTTGGTCTTTTTATTTTGCCATGAACATATCGTAGTAAGTGTCCATGATTTCTTTTGCAATGACTAGATTCATATGATCTTTTTCATCTAATAAGTTCGGTAGAACGACACTAATTGCAATTTGTGGGTTATCACTCGGACCATAGGCCACGATATTACTATTTACTGTGGTAATATCTGGATGACCTTCAGCTACAGTTTCGGCTGTACCAGTCTTAGCAGACAAATCCATTTTTGCACTAGCTAAAGGTTTAGCTGTCGTATACGCATCTGTTCCATGAACAACTTGATGGAATCCTTCACGAAGGATCGACATATCAGCTGGAGAAATATCAACGGTATCTTCGACTTTTGTTTCCAGCTCTTTTTTCACCGGACCAAGGTTCCCATTTTCATCATTTCCATAGATTCCCTTGACTAAACGAGGTTGGATTCTCTTACCACCATTGGCTACAGTTGAAGCATATTGCGCTAATTGGATCGGTGTATAGGTATCAAACTGACCAAAAGCTAAGTCAGTAAAGTTACCTGGTGTGTACCATTGAGCACCATTATCTGCATTAAATTTCTTCATAAAATCAACAGAACGAGAAATCCCTGGTGATTCATTTGGTAGATCAATCCCAGTTTTTGTTCCTAAACCAAACTGTTTGAACGCTTTACGTAATTCTTCATAGGCTTTTGACTCTTCATTTAGTGAAGGAAGTCCCATATTTGGTGTATATTCCAATCCCAGCATTTTCAACGCAACTTTGATCATATACGTATTCGATGATAGTTCAAGTGCTTTGACTGCATTGATTGCAATACGCCCGCTTCGATTAAAGACCGAACTCTTTTCAGAAGAGCCTTGTAATTTGATTGGCTCATCGACTAACACTTGGTTACCTGAGATCACATTCGTTTGCCAACCAGCAGTTAACGTACCTGCTTTGACTACTGACCCTGGAGTAAAGGCGCTAGTAATATTCCCCAAAGCATTTTCTGTCAACTCTTTGGACCCTTCTTGGTGGCTAAATCCTGTCATAGCCAATATCTCACCGGTTTGTGGATTCATCGCTACTGCATACGCCCCTGGCGAATAAGTTGCTTTTCCACTATCCACTAATTTTTGGTAGTTTGTCTTTAAGATATTTTCGACTTTGGCTTGGAAATCAGCGTTAAGAGACAACATGAGGTTGGACCCTTTTTCACCAGCAAAGATTTCTTTTTGATTCGTTACATTCCCATTACTATCGAGGGTTACTTCATATTGGGTTTTTGTTCCTTGTAAAACATCTTCATATTGCTTTTCAAGGTAACTTTGTCCCACACGATCATTACGAGAATAGCCTTTAGCTAAGTATTCATCTACTTCATCAGCTGGTAAACCTTGTTTTTCTGTTGTCACACTACCTAAAATACTTTTGATTGAGTCAGCAGCCGTGTATTGACGTGTCCAGTCGGTTCCTGTGGATACTCCAGGTAGTTCTGAAGCATGTTCGGAAACAACCGCTAATTCTTGATCAGTCACACCTGAATTTTTGATAAATACCGTGTTCAACTCATACGCACTATTCATGCGTTTAAAAATCGTCGCGATTTTTAATTGTTCTTCATTGAAGTTGATTTCACTATCGGTTACTTTATCAACTAACGCTTTGTATTGATCGCTGGAATCAAGTTGTTTTTCCTTTGCTGTTAAGCGTTCCGTTGCTTCTTTCAAATGCTTAGGATCAGCTAACCAAAAGTCTTTTTTATCTCGTTCAGTTAAATTTTCATCAACTGGCACATTGATTAATTGATTTAGTCTTGTCGCTACTTTAAGCAGATCCTCTGCCGTCATTTTTGTTCCTCTGGTGAAAGTAATTGCTTGATTCGCTTGGTTCGTCACCAATGGTTTACCTGTCGAATCGTAAATCATCCCCCTCGGAGAACTGGTTTGGATCGTTAGTGTCGATGATGATTTCACTTTGGCTTCCATTGCTTCGCCATTAACGATTTGTAGATAACCTAATCGTGCAATCAATGCGACGAATAATGTAAATATGATGAAAAAAAGAAAATTCAACCGAAAAGGGACATGTGAACGTCGAAATGTTTTGTTTTTCGGCTCTTGTGCACCTTTTTTCAATTTATCCATCCATGAATTGTTTAATAGTTTTTTCATAAACTCTCTCATCATTCCTATCTTTTTCCTACTTACTATTATGTTTCATTGTACCTAAATTTCTTGAAATAAAAAAGAAGAAACGAAAATCACTAATAAATTCTTTAACTTATTTCAAGTTGATATTCTTTTTTTGTTTCACAGGATAAAATCGTGTCAAGTTTTCAAACAATTCAAACCTTTAAAAAATAAAGTTTTTTATTTAATTTATCATTTTCTTATCGTGAAACACAACAAATGATATTTTTACTGTGGAAAACTTTTTATAATGCTCTTACCGTTTTGAACCAAAGTATCCTTTAATTACTTGTCTGGTTTCACGAACTTTTTCCCCCAACTGTTCATTCTTTGTCATATATAAATAAAAAATAATATCGATAGTAACAAACTGAGCCAGCAAAGAATTTGTAGCAGCGCTTCGATTGGTAATTTCCTTTGGACGTGAGGTTTGTACAACAACATCCGCCAACTTACTTAAAGGATTATTTCCAAATTGCGTTAAAGCAATTACCTCAATCCCTAAATCTTTTGCGATTTCTCCAACTGCTACGACATCCGCGCTACTACCAGAATTGGAGACTAACCATAATACTTTTTTAGTTTCATTGCTTACTAATTGAGGAAGTAAAACATGGATATCTTTTTCAAAAATAATGGGTTTGCCTACTCTAGACCATTTTTGCAAAATGTCTTCCACCACTAAAGATGAAGCGCCCACGCCATATAGAAAGACTGTTTCAGCACTTTCCAGGGTCTCAACCACTTCTTGAATTTTTTCTTCATTTAAAATGTCCACCGTTTCTTTGATTGCCACTTGCGCATTATTTCCCAAAATGTGTTTGATCGAATAAAATGATTCGTTTGGATGAATATCACTGAAGCCTTCAACGATACCGGTTTGTAACTCGGTCGAAATATTTATTTTGAAGTCAGTCAAACTTTGAAACCCAATTTTTTTGGAAAATCGGACAACTGTGGGCGCACTTAACCCAGCAGCTTCTGCTAACTCGTTCGCAGTCATCGTGGGAATTTTTTCTACATTTTTGATGATATAATCAGCGAGCTTTTTTTCAGTTGAAGAATACTCCTCCATCATGCTCTCAATACGGCTAATAACGCTCATTTGTCTCACTTCCTTTTTCTCTTCCAGTCTAGCTAAGTATACCATATCCCACTAATAAGATCGTGACGTCTGACAAGAAATTTTGTCATCATCTGTAAATAAATGTTGGAGAAAAAGTATGAAGCTAAAAAATAATTGATGAGGTTCGGCTACAGCAATAGAGCCCAAGGCAAGCCTTGGACTCTTAGATAAAAGATTAATTTTTCAAGAAGAATGGACGATTGCAGCTCCTGGTTATCCTATCATTCATATGATAGTTGCACCCTTTATCATGAAAATTTTGTTGTCTCACGTTGAATACTTTTGATAGAAGTCACGAGTATTTAACTCCAATTTATAAATGATGTCATGATAGAATTTTTAGAGTTGGTGTTCCGCATGTGCTGCTCCTAATTGATTCCTAGAAGTTGAGAAGTTCATAGCATTTTGGATTTTCTCACTTATTTGTGCTAGTCTTTCTTCCTTAGTATTCTCGAATGGTTGTATTGATCGACTGAAAAGTTGTTCTGGCATATCTTTTCTATTTGACGATCTTGCTAATATTTGTTCCATTGTTAACAACACTTGTTTTTCTTCATATTTTTCTTGCTGTATTTTTTCTACTACTATTTTGTTTAGGTCTTGATTCCTCATTTTTTGGCTATTGGAATATAACAGTCGGTTGAAAAACTGCTTAAACAAATTTTTTCTGAGACCAAGTTTAGTCTGCTCTTCATTTCTTTGTTTCATTTTGATTTTCGTTATAGGTAAAATATTCTCCATTTCATTCTTAGCACGAGGAGCTATTTCGATTTGATTCGTAAAATTACTTTTATGAGGAATCAAAGTTGTTTTGAACGCACGAATTTTTGTTGCCATTCTTTTCCGATCGTTTCTTATGTAACTGATCATTTTTATTCTGAAAGAGCGGTCAAGCTTATGGATTTCCTGGTAAGTATTATTCAGTACTTTCTCAAGCATAGAAAAATCTCGCCTAATCAATTCCAACATTCGTTTAGCGGGACCAACGGACTTCGAATTTTTTTGATTCGTGGATTTATGTTGACTCCTTTGTTTAATCGCATGTTCAATTTTTACGATTAAATTTACTGCTAAGTTCTTTTTTTTACGATTGGCTTGTTTTGACTGCATTTCGTTTGTTTGCTCGCTTAACTCATTTTGAGCTACGTTATTTCCTTTTTTATTTAGCCTTTTATTTGTAAAAAAAGTTCCCATTTCCAGCCCTCCTTTTTTCCTTTTCAACCTAATAATAGCATAAGATGAAAGGCTTGCTTATTCATCTTTTCGTAATTTCAGAAAAAAAGATTCTCATTATCGCTTTGTTGTTTCAAATTGCATGCTTTAGCTTTGACTCTTAAAAAGATATGGGAGAAGCGTAATAATCCGCTTAGTAAAAAAACGATGGTATCAAAAATCGTTTTCGATTTTCGACACCATCGGTTTGATCTTACATTCTAGGGTAGTCAAGTCACTTTTCCGACTATTGAAATTAACCTTGTCTACTATAATTTTGGACTTCAGCAACCATCGCATCAACGAACATGTTGAGATCTTCTACTGAAGTTTCTTTGCTTCCATATCGGCGAATATTGACCGTTGCATCAGCCACTTCTTTATCACCAACGACTAGTTGATATGGAATTTTTTGTGTTTGTGATGCACGAATCTTATAACCCATTTTTTCATTGCGGTCATCTACTTCGACACGTAGACCTTTCATTTGTAGACGTTCCTTGATTTCATAAGCATAGTCACTATGCGCTTCAACTGAAACAGGAATGATCGTTGCTTGGATCGGTGCTAACCAAGTTGGGAAAGCTCCTTTGTAAACTTCAGTTAAATAAGCAACAAAACGTTCCATCGTTGAAACGATCCCACGGTGGATAACTACTGGACGATGTGTATTTTCACCATCTTCACCAACATAAGTTAAATCAAAGCGTTCTGGAAGCAAGAAGTCTAATTGGATCGTTGATAATGTTTCTTCTGTTCCTAAAGCTGTTTTGACCTGAACATCCAATTTTGGACCATAGAAAGCAGCTTCTCCTTCTGCTTCGAAGTAATCCAATTCCAATTCATCCATTGCGGCTTTTAACATCACTTGCGCTTTTTCCCACATAGCATCATCATCAAAATATTTATCCGTGTTGTTCGGATCGCGATAGCTCAAACGGAAACGATAGTCTGTAATATTGAAGTCAGCATAAACTGCGACCATCAATTCCAACGTACGTTTGAACTCATCTTTGATTTGATCAGGACGTACAAAGGTATGCCCATCGTTCAATGTCATTTCACGAACACGCTGTAAACCTGATAGCGCACCTGATTTTTCGTAACGGTGCATCATGCCTAGTTCAGCGATACGGATTGGTAATTCGCGGTAGGAATGGATCGCATTTTTATAGACCATCATATGATGCGGACAGTTCATCGGACGAAGAACTAACATTTCACCATCACCCATATCCATTGGTGGGAACATGTCTTCTTGGTAATGATCCCAGTGACCTGATGTTTTATACAATTCTACATCTCCCATGATTGGTGTGTAGACATGTTGGTAACCTAAGCTGATTTCTTTATCAACGATATAACGTTCAATTGTTCGACGAATCGTTGCACCTTTAGGTAACCAGAATGGTAAGCCTGAGCCAACTTGTGGTGATACCATAAATAGATCTAGTTCTTTTCCTAATTTACGGTGGTCTCTTTCTTTTGCTTCTTCACGTAGACGAATAAATTCTTTTAAGTCTTTTTTATCAAAGAATGCTGTCCCATAGACACGTTGCATCATTTGATTGTTTGAATTTCCACGCCAGTAAGCTCCAGCTACAGATAATAGTTTGAAGACTTGGATACGACCGGTTGATGGGACATGTGGTCCACGGCATAAATCAATAAATTCTCCTTGTTGATAAGCAGTGATTACTTCCTCATCTGGTAATTCACTGATCAATTCTACTTTATAAGGATCACTTGCAAAGATTTCCAGAGCTTCTTCTTTAGAAAGAACTTTACGTTCGATCGGTAAGTTTTCTTTCACGATTTTCATCATTTCTGCTTCGATTGCTGGAAGATCTTCGGCACTGATTTGGTTTTCACCGTTGTCTGTGTCATAGTAAAATCCTGAATCGATTGCTGGTCCGACACCGAAATGGATATTTGGGTACAAGCGTCTCATAGCTTGTGCCATCAAGTGTGCGGTTGAGTGACGTACCAATGCTAATGCATCTTCGTGGTCAGGTGTAACGATCTCAATTGACGCATCTTCTTCGATGCCACGATTCAAGTCAATCAACTGACCGTTCACTTTACCGGCTAATGCTTTTTTAGCTAAACTTTTGGAAATACCTGCAGCAATCTCAGCAGTCGTGATTCCCGCATCAAACTCTTTCACTGCGCCATCTGGAAAAGTAATTTTTATCATTAAAATAGCCTCCTTTGATTTTTTGATTGAATGAGTTGACACCAATAAAAAAGTCCCAGCACCTCATAAAAGAGATACTAGGACGAAAGATTCGTGGTTCCACCTAATTTCGAACGTTTACACGTTCCTTGAGCGTTATAACGGTACGACCGCCTTTGTTTCAACAAAGGTTTCGAAAGTGGTCATCCTTTGGTTTTCTTCTGGAAAAGTTTCAGCCTGGCTTTTCCTCTCTTATCGAAGACTCTCAAATTCAGTTGTCTTTCTCATCAATCAACTATGTGTTTATTTAACCACTAATAAAAAGAAAAATCAAGTGTGGGTGTGACTTATTTTTTCCATTCACCATTTACACCATAAGTGCCTTTTTTCATTTCATTGATAATCACATGGATATGTTCTTTTGGTGCTTGGGTATTTTTATGAACAGCTTCTGTAATATCTTTCATCATATTTTCTAATTGTTCTGGGCTACGTCCTTCAACTAGTTCTACGTGTACAAATGGCATTGTCTCGTCTCCTTTTAATGATTGCTATCTTAAATGTAAGTGGTCTTTCCAAACCTTCTTCTATGCTATGATCATACCGCAAAAAAAGCAAAGAGAAAAGGTCTTTTCTGATGTTACGTGTGGGATCGCTCATTTTTAGCCCGCAATGCACTTAAAATCGAAACAGTGTCTACTACTTCTTGGAGAACCGCTCCAAACAAAGCGGGGATTACCCCCGTACTAGCAACCAGCATTAAAAAAACACAAATAAAAATACCGATTAAAACAGATTGTTTCGCTACTTTCATCGTATCTCTGGAAATCGTTATAGCAGTAGCAACTTTTGTCAAATCATCTTTTAGTATCACCGCATCAGCACTTTCGCTAGCTGCCGTTGATCCGTGTGCGCCCATGGCTATTCCAACATCTGCGATCGTCAAAGCTGGAGCATCGTTGACCCCATCGCCCACCATCGTTACGGGACGTTCACTTTCGGGAATACTCTCAAGGATATTCAATTTGTCCTGCGGCAAACAACGAGCATGAACAGCCGTGAGCCCAACCTCCTTTGCAATTGATTCAGCGATAGCCGGTCCATCCCCTGTGATCATCATCAAATCCGCTACACCCATTGTTTTCAATTGTTCAATCGTTGCTTGTGCTTCTGGACGCAGCACGTCTGAAAATAAGATCGTACCCGAAAAATGGTCATCAATTGCAACATAGATAGCTGTTTTAGTAGATTGGCTTTCTTTGGCACCGACAAATGAAGCTCTGCCAACTTTAACGAAATGTCCATCTACTCTAGCTTGTATTCCTTGCCCCGTGATCTCTTTTAATTCATTCACTGGCAATAACTTTTCGTTATCGACTTCATGGACTAGTGATCGGGCTAAGATATGACTTGATTCTTGTTCGGCACTTGCCGCATAGACCAAGAGCGTTTCTGATGTTACACCAGCTTCTGGATGAATACTTGCTACTTCGAGGACCCCTTTAGTGATGGTACCCGTTTTATCAAATGCAACTGTCTTGGTTCGTGCTAATTTTTCCAAGGCGGTTCCTGTTTTGATGACGATTCCGTTTTTACTTGAACGACTCATTCCTGCCACTAAGGCAATCGGTGCAGCTAAAATCAAAGGACAAGGTGAAGCAACAACAAGAACTTCTGCGAAACGAACAGGATTCTTCGTGACCCACCAGGAAATACCTCCGATCAAATAAGCTATCAATGTAAAAGGCACCGCATAACGATCCGCTAAGCGTACAAAATGAGCTGGTTTTTCTTTTGATTCTTCGACCAATTTAATAATTTGTTGGTATTGACTATCAGCTGCTCTTCTTTCAACGATCATTTGAACGGAACCGTCCCCATTGACTGAGCCAGACATCAGTTCATCGCCTGCTTTTTTTAATACAAGTTTGGCTTCACCCGTTAATGAAGACTCATCAAATTGCGACTCACCTTTTACTACTTTTCCGTCAACGGGCACTAATTCTCCTGGTTTCACCACTAATAAATCATTGATCTCAACAGCTTCTACTGGAATATCTTTCAATTGGTCATTCATCAATTGATGCGCTGTGCGTGGTGTATTGTCCAATAACGTTTGCAATTCTCGACTAGCTTTTTTATTGGCATAGTCTTCCAAACTGTCTCCGCCAGTCAACATGATCAGGATCATCAAACTGGCCCAGTACTCTCCTACCACTAATGTCGCAACAATCGCTGTGATAGCAAGAATGTCCACACCATATTTACCTGAACGTAATGTTTTAATCATCTCAATAAACATAAAGAAAGCCAAAATACCACCCGTGATCGCGATAATCAGAAATGCAAGTGTGGGTCGTTTAAAAATAAATTCGCAAATAAGTGCCGTCATTCCTATCAAAACGGTGATTGAAAATTTTTTAAAATGTGTCATATTGTTCACTCCCTACAATTTTAGGATACTGACTTAGAACTAGAATGAAAATTATTTACACTTAACTGAAAACAACTCTCACTCTCATTGATTTTCTTCTTTCACTTTCCTTCAAACGAATAGTCAAAGATACCTTTTTCTCACTTTTTGTGCTATACTTTTAATTCGTTATTTACGGCGGAAGGAGTAATATACGCAATGAATGAAAGACAACTAGAACAACAACACGTGGATGAAACCATTCAGTTGATCCAGCTTGAACAAAAGCTATTAAACACTAAACAACAATCTCTTACCCAAGAGATGCAAGATTCTACGAAAGACACCGCCAGCCATAAGATCAGAGGTGGGTCTAATGAATCCTTTTATGAATCTGCTGTCGAATACCGCCAACATGAGCAAGAATTGCTTTTAAAATACCATACGCTTGAATCGCAGCAAAAAAGGCTCCAAACGTTAACAGTTATGGAAGACAACCCTTACTTTGCCCGAATCGATTTTAAAGAAGAAACAGACGCAGAGACACTTTATCTAGGAATCGCTTCTTTAAGAGATCTCTCTGAAGAAACAATCGTAATCGACTGGCGTGCCCCAATTGCTAACCTTTATTACGAAGGGGAAATTGGACCAGCCTTCTATGAAACAGATACTGAAAAAATCAATGTTGAATTACTGCTGAAACGTCAGTTTAAAATCTTAGACGGAAAAATTATTTCGATGGTGGATACTTCTGAAGTGATCAACGATGATTTCTTACTAGAGATCCTAGACGATGCCTCAAGTGCGCATATGAAAAATATCGTCTCTACGATCCAAAAAGCCCAAAATGCCATCATTCGTGATACAACAAGTCAAGTGATGTTGATCGAAGGAATCGCTGGTAGTGGAAAAACATCCGCTTTATTACAACGGATTGCCTTTTTACTTTATCACAATCGAAAATGGTTAGATGCCGAGAACGTTTTACTTTTTTCTCCTAATCATCTTTTCTCTGACTATATTTCGACTGTTTTGCCTTCTTTAGGTGAAAGTGGTGTACCTACGCAAACTTTCAAGTCTTATTTGGAACAGTTATTACCTGAATTTTCATTGTTAGAAGAAGAGCAACAAGAAGTTGGTTTTTTATCTGGAGACAAGGACCCGATCCAAACCTTCAAAAGCGGTCTTCAACTAATCCATCAGATTGATCGTTATATCGATCATATTACTGGTTTTGGTCCCTTGTTTAGAGATATGAAAATTAACGGCCGGACGATTTTAGCAAAAGAATCGATCCGCAAATGGTATCAAGAAACCAATGAACTCTTACCGTTACATCAACGTCTCTCCTTGTTGCAAACAAAATTATTAAAAAAATTGGGTGGACTCCAAAAAGATGAGATGCGTCAAAAATGGGTCAAAGAATTAGCAGAAGAACAATTGCAAGACTTATATGCGAATGATCCGAACCTTGAGTATACGGAGCAAAAAGAACAGTCTTTACGGAAAAAACTAGCGAATCAAATCGTGAAGAAAAGATTCCGTCGAATCTACCGCGGTATCAATCAGTTTCAATTTGTCAATTTGACCAAACAATACCTTCACTTTTTACAAACCGTACCTCAGGCGCTGTTGGCTAAAAATGACATTAGCGCAACGATGTGGAACGATCATTCAGCCTTATTAAAAGAGAAGCTTCGTCAACGAGAACTACGACAAGAAGATGCAGTATTATTCTTCTTGCTGATGCGTCGCATCCATCCAGTGTCTGTGATGCAAAAAGCTCGCTATATCTTTATCGATGAAATGCAAGATTTCGCTCCCGCTCAGGTAGCTCTTTTACAAGCGATCTATCCAAAAGCTAATCTCACTTTTTGTGGCGATCTAAATCAAAATGTTTTCGGCAATGAAACGATTACTGGCTCTTTGGATCAACTATTTAAAGACCAAGAAATCACACACTTCCAGTTAACGACCAGCTATCGTTCAACAAAAGAGATCACGGATTTTGCGAATCATTTTCTTACTGAGGAAAATCAAGTAGAAACGACGGCTCGCAAAGGTACGCTTCCTTCTATCGTGAAAGGTTCCTCCTTAGAAGAACGATTAAATTGGTTAAAAACTACGCTTGAAACGACTCAAGAAAATACCCGTTACTGGCGTACCGCAATCATTGGTAAAACACAGACTGAGTGTGAACAACTCTATGAACAGTTGCCCGAATACTTAAAAGATCGTATCCAATTGATCTCTGATGAAACAGATTTTATGAAACGACAAATCGTCCTACTACCAGCATTCTTGGCAAAAGGGCTCGAGTTTGATCGCGTTTTCTTATGGGGAATCGATGATACAAACTTTGCCACTGACCAAGATCAATTAGTTCTTTACACCATGTGTACAAGAGCCATGCACGAACTCGTTTTAGTTACTTCTGAATCTGAAAGTCCTTTGATTGAATCCATGGACCCAGCATTATATACCACTATCAATATATAAAAATAAAGGGTTGTGACAAAATTTTTGTCACAGCCCTTTATTCTTAATAAACGGTGTTAAAGAAGTAGCTTCAAGAATAAGAAGCTAACCACTTAGTCACAACCTCGCCTTTTAAACAAATGATTCAGTATCTGGATACTTTAATTTAACTAATGAAATAATCATTCGCAATTCTTCTATATTTTCAGGATACTCAGGATCAAAGACTTTACTATGACGCCCAATCCCCCCGTTATCTATCAGCCGATAAATTCGATTCCAATCAATAAACTGTTCGATTGATCGGAAGTTACTGATCGGATAGCCTCCACTATCAAGGATTTCTGATAAACGAAAAGCTAGATAAGCACTGTCGATCACTTTTACTTTTTTAGAATCATATTTTTCATTTTTTTCAATTAAGATTTTTGTTGGTTGATGTTTTAAGCTCCATTCTAACAAACGAAAGAAAGCTTCCATACGATAATTTTCTTCAAATAATCGAAAGGTTGAATCTGAACGTCTAAAAAGTAAAGGGATTAAATAATTTCTTTTGTAAATCAACATGGGGACGCGATCAACCATACATTCCAAATAGCGATTAAGGTAACCAGTACCTACGTAATTTCCTAAACGATAACCTTCTACACCATAATGGGCATATTTTTTTGCTAATTTTGAACAGTCTGTGATATTCACAGCTAGCTCTTCGATCTTTTGGTAACCGCTTAAAATACGTTCAAAAGGCTCTAAACTAATTTTTGCTTCCATAAAATTTCCCCGCCTACATCCACATTCCTATGTATCATTTTTTCAATAATACGTCTATATCAATAATAACACAGGACGAAACAGAATAAAAAATAAAACATACGAAAAAAAGATAAAATCATTGATTCGTCATAAACTACTGTTTTTTCAGAACGAATGATCTTCTTTTAAGCGTAAAAAAATAGTCTGAGAGACGAATCGTCCCAGACTATTAGCAGGTGTAAAAACGAAAAACGGATAAATCGCAAGTCGAAAGCTATCCGATGCTTTCACAACCTTCATTCGTTTTTATCGTTTAGTCTTCCAATGCTACATTATGGAAAACATGTTGAACATCTTCCAACTCTTCCAACGCATCAATCATTTTTTCAAATGTTTCTTGGTCTTCTGGTGAAAGTGTCACTTCATTTTGAGGAATCATTTGGATCTCAGCAATTGAAAAATCAGTGATTCCTTTTTCTTTCAATGCTTCTTGGATACTATGGAAATCAGCAACTTCACCATAAACGATGATTTGTCCATCTTCTTCCATGACATCACGTACATCAATCTCTTTATCCATCAAATATTCAAGGATCTCATCTGCATCTTCGCCGGCAAAACCAAAAATCGCTGTATTGTCGAACATGTAAGAAACAGCTCCAGAGACACCCATATTTCCGCCGTTTTTACCAAAAGCAGCACGTACATCAGCAGCTGTACGGTTCACGTTGTTTGTTAAGGTATCAACGATGACCATTGAGCCATTTGGTCCGAATCCCTCATAACGTAATTCAGAATAAGTTTCATCTCCCGCACCTTTTGCTTTTTCAATTGCACGGTCAATAATATGTTTAGGTACATTATAAGTTTTCGCGCGTTCAATGACGAAACGTAGTTTTTGGTTAGCGTGTGGGTCTGGATCACCTGATTTTGCTGCTGCATAGATTTCAATCCCGAATTTTGCATAAACTCGGCTATTATTTGCATCTTTTGCGGTTTTTTTCGCTACGATGTTTGCCCATTTACGTCCCATATTCTCACTTCGCTTTCTAATTTTGATCGTTCATTTCTGATAGTGGTTAAGCACAAAAACGTCCTGTTCCATTATACTTGTGAATCTGCATTCTGTGAAGTATTTTTTCTAAATCTAGTCATTTTTTAGGGAGGTGTTTCCTTGTATGATCGATTATAGTCGTCTCTTGGAATAGCTACTCAACAAGCTAGACAAAGAATTTTTTACAAAGCGACATATTCAAAATATTGAACTAAACTTTCATTCAGATTAGTCATTTCACTTTGTTCCCACCAACCAGGTTTATTTCGAAACATAAGGTCTTCTTCCAAAATTTTGTTCAGGTATCGCCCCACCGAGTTGATAGATTTGATCACTCCGAACCAAAAGGTGTGCCAATTCTGCTTCTTTTTTGCCGATTTTTGAGATCAAGGGTATCTCTTTCTTTTCTTTTAAAAACTGTTGTCCTGCCTTGGTGAATCCTAAAATATTCAAGTAACATTTGGCTTGTTGGTCATGGATTTCCTCATGATGGATGTTCAATAATACGTAACAAGCTAAACGTTGGATTCTCGTCCAAGTATATCTTTTCGTCTTGACTAAAGTGACAAATTCCTCGAAAGAAGTGGCTTTCTTCGCAGCCGATTGCATTCTCACTTCAAGTCCTTCCGTCATCTGATAGATAGTTTTCAAATTGGCTAGCTCCGTAGAAAGCAAACGATAACGTAACAAGGGCCAGTAATTCGCCCATGTTTGTTGCGAACCTGCTTCGATCATCGCTGCGGTGGCAGCAGGTATAAAATTCGTTACGGAGCGTTGTTCACTGAGCGCTTTGCGAATAGCGGTCGCACTTGCGATGGAGGAACTGCTCCATTCTTCATCGTGATAACCAGCACTTTTTCTGGTAATCGGTACTAATTTCATTGGCTGGGCATACTGGGCATTTTCTTTCGCATAGCTTAACCCTAAAATGTGATTAGGAGAAGAAAAATCGAGAGCGATTTCTGGATAAAGTGTGTTGAACACTGCTGTCATCTTCTGCGGATAGCTCATTCCTTGGTCAGATAAACGTTGAAATTCACGGTCAATCCTTAATTGGTTTTGCTGTACAAATTTCCCAAAAGCTTCGTAATTAAATGTCGACTCTTCTTCTGTACCAAAACAAAGATGTGTACAGCCGAGCATCTGTAATAATCGCACAGCTCCTTTGGCAAAGTAATCTGCTGATTGCACAGACCATTCTATCGGTAGTTCAATGACCAAATCCACTCCGTTTTGGAGGGCAGCAGTTGCTCTGGACCATTTGTCGATAATTGCAGGCTCACCACGCTGTAAAAAATTTCCACTCATCACTGCTATCACGATATCTGCGCCCGTTTGTTCACGAGCCATTTCCGCATGGTAGCGATGCCCATTATGGAAAGGATTATATTCAACAATAATGCCACAAATTTTCATCGCATTTCCTCCATTTCTTAATAGGAATAAAACAAACAGTTCATTCTTTCGGTCAATCCCAAAATGATCAATTCGGTTTTTAACTGTAAAAAAATAAACAGGAGAAATCGAAAAATCGTTTCTCCTGCTTTTCAAATGACGCTTCAGCTTATTTTTCATCAAGATATTTCTAAAGTATTTTTTTCGTTTTTTAGCAGAAAAACGTCACTATTTGGCGTAGACTTTGTTGATGATTTACTCGTCTTGGCCATTATTCGTTACTTTTAAACTATTATAATACTATCTGAAACAACGCGATTCACGGCAGTTTTTTTGCGATTACACCTCGCGATAAGGTAATATTTCGTATTCAACAAAAGACTTTTTTCGTGTCCTATTCCTTATATGCCACAAAAAAGAGACGTTTTGTATCTTCTTTTGGTTGTTCATCGGTGAAATCACCAAACGCTTCTACCTTAGAAAAGCCACTGTTTTCTAACATTCTTAAATAATTATCCAAAGAATAAGTTTGCTCTTGATGCAGTTCGTCTTCTCGAATGAACTTACCTGCTTCTTCGGGATCTTCCACGAAGAAAGTCAAGAAATGTTCAATACTATGCTTTTCCTTACCTGGGTAGCTATCCCATAAAAAGGCAAACTGATCATTTTGATAATGGTAACTGTATTCAGGAAAAACCGTGTCGATTTGATAGATAGAATGAACATCGAATATAAAACGTCCATTTTCTTCCAACGCTTGATACACTTCGTCAAATACTTGCTGCACTTCTTGTTCATTCTTCATATAGCACAAAGAATCTGAGAAACATGTGATTGCTTGGTATTGACCAATTTCTGACAGATCAAGCATGTTTCCTTCAACAAATTGGATCGGTGTTTCCTCTTCAAACGCACGTTGGCTAGCAATCATCAACATCTCTTCTGAAAGATCTAACCCTGTGACATGGTACCCAGCTTTAGCAAAGGCAACAGCTAGAGCACCTGTTCCGCAAGCTAATTCTAAAATATTACATGTTTCACTTGGTAAGTGTCGTTTTGAGAAATCTAACCATTGTTGATATAAGGTTTCATCCATTACCTCATCATAAACGAAAGCAAATGTTTCGTAAGCCATATTAATCGATCCATTCATTTAGGTCAACAAGTGGTGCATCTGACCATAATTTTTCTAAATTATAGAAACTTCTTTCTGGCGCATGGAAAACATGGATGATCAGATCTCCTAAGTCGATCAGGATCCATTTTCCGCCTTCTTTTCCTTCGATACGTTTTACTTCGTAATTGTTTTCTTCTTCTTTTTCAATGATTTCTTCTGTAATTGCATTTAGTTGTCGTTCACTGTTTGCCGAACAAATCATGAAGTAATCTGCTAGTAAAGATACTTCTCTCACATCTAAAGCAACGATATCTTCTGCACGTTTTGAATCGGCAGCTTGCACTGCAATTTGTAGTTGTTCTTTGCTATTTATAGTAATTTCCTCCTAATGGGTAGAGATTATTTTTTAGCTACCCAATGATTATATGTTTCAATTGTTTTTGGATAAATCTGTTGTTCTTGTTCAATCAAGTGAGCTAATGTGTGCTTTGTCTCAAAAGCTACCGCTTCGTCTAAATCAAGCAACGCTATTTCACGCGCATCTTGGACTCCAGGAAACGAACGACCAGGTTCAATATAATCTGCTACATAGATGATTTTATCTAATAAAGACATTTCAGCCGCACCAGTGGTATGAACCCGAATGGCATGAAGGATCTCTTCATCTGTGATACCAAGCTCTCTTTCAACAAAAGAGGCGCCAACTAAACCATGCCAAATCGCATTTCCATAATGAAGAAGCGCTGGGTCATAGTCATCTCGCTTGATAACTAAAATAAATTCATCATCAGGCCGTTCTTTCGCATAATCATGTGTCAAAGCAGCAATACTAGCTTTTTCTAATGAACAGCCGTATTTGCCGGCAAGGGCAATCGCCGTCTCTTCCACCCCAAGAACATGCTTGAAACGTCGTTCACTCATTCGCATTTGGACTTTTTGCATCAACTCTTCTCTTGAGTAAGTTGTGTATTTATTACTATAGTCCATCTTGATATAGCCCTTCTTTCTCGATATACTCAATGACCTTATCAGGTACTAGATAACGAACGGAACAACCTTGCTGGATCTTCTGCCGTATTTTAGTTGAGCTGATATCAATGGTTGGCACATCGACCCAAATCACTGGGTAAGGCGTTTCGGTTGAGTAACCTGCTCGACGAATACCAACAAAATTGACCATTGTCACTAGTTCATCGATTTTATACCATTTTGGTAGATATTCTACCATGTCGCCACCGATAATAAAATAGTAATCGGTATTAGGGTTGTTTTGTGTCAGAGCTTTCATCGTATCATAAGTATAGCTTTTGCCTTTTCGAGATAACTCGATCGGTTCAATAGCTAAAAAAGGATTATCTGCTATCGCAAGTTCAAGCATGTTTAAGCGATGATTGGCAGCGATTGTCGTTTTTTCATCCACATGTGGTGGTTGATAAGAAGGCATTAAATAGACCTCATCCAACCCTAAATTTTTTCCTGCCTGTTCTGCCATAACTAAGTGTGCCAGGTGAACTGGATTAAAAGTACCACCTAAAATCCCCACCTGTTTGCGTTTTTCAAAAATTTGAGGCATCTCTTGAGGAAATACTTGAGATTCGACAAAAGCTTCCGCTTGCGATTTCATATTAACCACTCCTTAAATTGCGTTTACTTCTTTAGAGATACGTTGATATTTTTCCTTTGAAGAGGGTTTATATAATACAAGAACTCGTCCAATGATTTGAACAACTTGACATCTGACTGTTTCTTCTAAAATACCAGCTACCTCTTCAGGAATCTCATCGGTATTTTGTAATAACGTTACTTTGATTAACTCACGTTTTTCCAGCGCTTCTTCAATCTGAACCATCATGGCAGAATTGATTCCACCTTTACCAATTTGAAAAATCGGTTGTAAGTGGTGTGCCTGGCTTCGTAAAAATCTTTTTTGTTTTCCTCTTAAAGTCATATTCTTCCTTCTTCCTTAAATCAAGGCCTTTCGTTTCATCACATTCACACCTTTTGGCGCCCAACCTGCTACGACTGCCGGTTGTGTCACTGTGATCCATCCTAAGCCAGCAAATACGATATCTGTTTTTTCTTTTACCGAAAATTCAAAACGAACCAATTCGGGAAATTCATTTACTTCATCGGGACGAGGTGGTTGTAATAATCCACCGACGTGTTTCACATAAAATTCATCGGCTTTTGCTAATTTCGTTCGATGAATAGTGACATCATTTGAAACATAAGCAATAAATGAACCGCGTTGCCCACTGATAAAATCAAACCTTGCTAAACCGCCGAGAAAGAGTGTCTGTCCTTCATTCAATTGGTATCCTTTAGGCTTGATTTCTTTCGTTGGTGCAATGATCCTTAAATCTTTTTTTCCAAGATAATGCGCCATTTGATGTCGATGGATAATCCCAGGAGTATCAATCAAGAAGTGACCATCATCTAAAGGAATCTCGATCTTATCTAAAGTTGTCCCTGGAAATTGAGAAGTCGTAATCACATCTTTGACACCTGCTGTGTTCTTGATGATTTGATTGATCAATGTCGATTTACCGACATTTGTCACACCAACGATATAGACGTCACGACCTTCACGATACTCTTCGATCTTTTTGAGTAGATTCTCCATTTCATTCGCTTTTTTTGCGCTTGTCAATAATACTTCAACTGGACGCAATCCAGCTTCATGTGCGCGCTCTTTCATCCATTGGATCATTTTGGGTTTCTTCAGTGATTTAGGTAAAATATCCACTTTGTTTCCGACCAAGAGCACCGGGTTATTACCTACAAAGCGATGTAGTCCAGGGATCAAAGAACCATTAAAATCAAAGATATCGACAACATTGACTATCAAGGCATCTTCTTGTCCTAGTTCATTCAGCAGGCGCAAAAAATCATCATCTGTCAGTGAAACATCTTGGATCTCATTATAATGTCTTAACCGGAAACAACGTTGGCAATAGACCTCACCTGATTCTAGTCCTTTTTCTAATGCTGCTTTTGGTGTATACCCTAATTCATTAGGATGATCGGTTTGGATCGTTGCTCCACACCCAATACACTGTAGTTCTTCGTTCATTCAATTCCACCTCGCCAGCCCATATCAGGATTGTGTGCTAATAAATAGGCCATGATTTTGCGTTCCCAAAAACGATTGAATCGTGTTTTCCAACTATCCGTTTCAATAATTGGTTTAACCAAGATACTTCTGATACCCGAACGATTAGCTGCTCGGATATCTGTCATGATTTGGTCACCGATCATCACAATTTCATCATCTGAAAGATTCAACATTTTTTTTGCTCGATTCATTCCTACGGCTAAAGGTTTTAATGCCCGAGCAACATACGTCAATTCAAATTTATCGATCGCTCGTGCTACTCGTTCAGAGCTATTGTTTGAAACAACCACTACTGGAATACCAGCATTTCTCATTTCTAAGATCCAGTCGAGTAATTCCTCTGTTCCATCAGGATTGTTCCAAGCGATCAACGTATTGTCCAAGTCAGTCAAAACTGCTTTAATCCCTAAGTTTTTTAATTGTGCAGGGGTTATCTTGTAGATGGCATCGACCATCCATGTTGGTTTATATTTTGAAAACATTTTGTCTCCTCATCTGCAAAAAATGAAGGAGCACGAAATGTACTCCTCAGCCCTATATTATACTTCATTCTTTCCAAAAAAACTACCTCTACACCTGAATCCTTCTGAATAAACAACTATTAACCTGAAATGATGAACAGACCGAAGTCACCAAACACTTTTAAAAGAGAAGAAATCATCCGTCTGACTACACTGATAAAATAAAAACTCTCCAAACACGAGAAACTGTTTCGAGAGTTTTCATTCGATTTTTTATTCTTTGGATGTTACTGACTTTTATAATATTTTGGATAAAAATGCGACTGTTCGTGGATGACTGGTTTGTTCAAAAATAGCCGTCGGTGTACCTTCTTCAAGAATGGTTCCTCCATCCATAAATAGAACTCGATCACTGACTTCTTTTGCAAAGCCTATTTCGTGAGTTACAATGATCATAGTCATCCCTTCACGAGCTAATTGCAGCATGATTTCTAACACTTCTCCGACCATTTCCGGATCAAGAGCTGAAGTCGGCTCATCAAATAGCATGACGTCGGGTTGCATGGCTAAAGCTCTCGCAATGGCGACCCGTTGTTGTTGTCCCCCAGATAAAGACTGAGGATAAGTATCGGCTTTTTCTAGCAGACCTACTTTCTTTAACAGATCTCTAGCAATCTTTGTTGCTTCTTCTTTTGATTGCTTTTTGACTTTGATTGGTGACAAAGTGATGTTTTCTAAAACCGTCATATTAGGGAATAGATTAAACTGTTGGAAAACCATTCCCATTTTTTCTCTTGTTTTAAAAATATCATTTTGCTTGTTGGTAATTGTCATTCCTTCAAACTTGATTTCACCAGAAGTTGGTATCTCTAATAAGTTGATGCATCTTAGTAAAGTGCTTTTTCCCGAGCCTGATGGTCCTAAAAGTACCACGACTTCTCCTGGATAAATTTCAGCGGAAACGTCTTTCAGTACTTCCTGTTCACCGAATTTTTTATTTAAATGTGTAATTTTAATCAATGATTTGACCATTTATTTTCACCCTTCATCCTTGGTATCCTTTACCTAATTTTTTCTCCCAGCGATTTAGTAACCGAGAAGTAGCAAACGTCATGATGAAATAAACGGCTGCTGCTATAAAATAAGGCTCTAATGGAACATACGAATTGGATATGACGATTTGCGCCGCTCCCATCAGTTCATTGATTCCGATCGCAGTCAACAGGGAAGAATCTTTAATCAACGTAATAAATTCATTGCCTAAAGGAGGCAAAATATTTCTTAATGCTTGTGGTAAAATCACGTAACGCATCGTTTGTGCTGGACGCAACCCTAATGAATAGGAGGCTTCTGTTTGACCGTTGTTCACTGCCAGGATCCCCCCACGGATGATCTCTGCCACATAGGCACCGGAATTTAAAGATAACACGATCATTCCTGGAAGCAGGCGGCCAAGATCAACAGTTAAAACACCTACTTCTAGATCTTTTGAAGGAAAAAATCCTTGAAGCAATAAAAAACCGATCATGATTTGTAGAAGCATCGGTGTTCCTCGTAACACTTCGATATAGACATTAGCTAAAACATTCAACGGTTTCTTTTTGGACAATTTTAGTAACGCCATAAGTAAACCGATACCCGTTCCCAAGATCACTGTGACGATCGAAATCATGATTGTTATTCCTGTACCTGATAAAAAATAAGGGAAATATTTATCTAAAAAAGAAAAATCCACTCTGCCTGACCTCTATTCTGCCGCTGTTTTTTCAGCTAATTCGTTATTTTGTTGAATAAATTCTTCAATTTTCCCTTCATCATTCAACTTTTTGATAATTTGGTTTAATTCTTTTTGTAGTTGACTGCTTTCTTTAGGTAACGCAATAGCAAAGGCTTCATCAGGAGCTGGCTCAAGTGAAATATCAGCGATCATCAGATCAGGATTTTGGGCGATATATGATTCGGCGATCGTTTTTTCAACGACTGTCGCAGCTAATGAGCCTTGGTTAACTTCAACGATCATGTTGGGAACTTTATCGATTGTCACAAGCTTCGCACCTTTCAGTTGCGTCTTAACTAATTCCTCTTGAATTGATCCCTTTTGAGCACCCACATTTTTATCTTTTAGGTCATTCGCATTGCGATAGATTTCTTTATTTTTTTTGTTGATGATTACCACTTGTGGTGGGTTGTAATAATTGTCTGTGAAGTCAAATTGTTGTTTTCTTTCATCTGTGGCAGAAATCGCAGAAATAGCGAGATCTGCTTTCCCTTCTTTTAAGGAAGCTAAAACGGTATTGAAATTCATATCTGATACTTCAGCTTTTACTCCTAGTTCTTTCGCGATTGCTTTAGCTAAGTCAATATCAGATCCTACGATTTTATCTTTCCCGTCAACCATCGTATGAAACTCAAACGGCGCGTAATCAGCCGACGTAGCTACTTTTAGTACCCCGCTTTTTTTAATCGCTGCTAACTGATCCTTTTCCTGACCTTGAGCAGTCGTATTGCTGCTGCCACATGCACCTAAAGTCGCTAGTGCAAACAGTACCGTTAACATCCCAAAGAATTTTTTCATGTCATTTTCCTCCTACGTTAAAACTTTTGTATTAAGTGAAGTAATTATAGCATGAAACTTTCAAAAAAAAAGCATTTTTTGTATATTTATTTAAAAAAATGTATTTTAAGGCGAATATATTGTATATAAAACAAATAAAAGAATAATTATTTTAGAATAGTTTTCAATAAAATGAAAAAGAGCTAAGAACGAAAAAGTCATCTTAGCTCTTTTACAGGTGTAACCACAGATAAGGTTAGTTAATCTCCCACAAGAAGATAAAAGTCATCAAACATTCAAGAAGGAAATTTTGGAAATTCTACTTCTTGATGCGAAACACTCTTTATGTGCAAATAATATTTATCAGAGTTCAATTAGATCTGGGAATCAAATTCCATGTCTGATTACTAGTATTTTTCATTGTTCTACTGATAATAGGATTAAAATCAGTTAGATTATTGTCTTCTAGATTTTATCTACACTCACATTAGAATCCTTATTTTGATAACAAAAACAGCGGGAATCTAGTCCGTTATAACCGCCGTTCACTCTGAGTGTATTCTAGTCTGCAGTTGGATTGTTTGCGCAAAATTCATTCACACTATTGGAATGCTAGTAGAACCTTGCACTTATCCAAAGAAAAGAAACGGAGACAAAAGTAGCATCTTCGGAAAATTAGTCGGAATTAATTGATACTAAACATGTTTGTTTCAACCCCTTCTGTGCTCAACTAAGTTTCCTATTCTAAGTAATTCTCAATCAGCTTGTTTGACCAACTAATTATGCAACTGATTAATTCTAAATAATCTTAGAATCATCGTATGGTCTCTAAACAGATCTTATTTTACTAAATATAAACCTCTGTACACATTCCGGTATTCCTCATTTAGCTCAACCTGTTTGAATTTTGAGCGTATCTTAAATCAAGAAAACTGAGACATTGATCAGATTTTTTCTAATCAATGCCCCAGTTTTTAGACTTACATGAATTTGTTTTTTCCTTAATTAACAGAAACTGTTTGGTTTTCAGCCAATAAGTTGCCACTTCCATCATAGAAATTCATTGTTACTTGATCATCAGCTTTGATTAGATCTGGCTTCACATAATAACTGATTGCCCCATCCTTAAAGCTCCCACCTTTACTGATCAGTTTACCATTGACAAACAAGTGTCCTTGGTGAACTTGAGTATCAGAACCATAGGCTCCTTTGATCGTTTGTGTGCCAAGTTTATAAGTCAATTCGTTGATTTCAGCTGTTGGTGTTTGAATAGTGACATCAATCTCTGATCCTGGAATTTGTTGTCCTCGATTGTTGGCACCCATCAAGACTACCTGATCGTCTTCTGATACTTTAAGGTTTCCTACATAATAACTGAACTTGCCATCTTTGAAGCTACCGCCTTGACTAACTTTTTCGCCATTGACCAATAAGATTCCTTGGTAAACATCGCCGGTGTAGCTTCCTTCGATCACTGTACTGATTCCCACACGATGGGCTTCTGTTAATTGACCCAGTTGTTCTCCTATAGTTACCGGTTGTGGATCACCTAGTGGTGTATCGAATTTATCATAGCCTTGAATCGTTGCTTGATCCCCTGCTTTGATGATTTGAGAGTTCACATAATAGCTAAACTTGCCATCTTTATAGGTTCCTCCCCAGCTAACGACTTCTCCGTTCACTACTAGTTTTCCTTTATGGATATCCCCCGTGTAAGTTCCAGTAATGGTTGAATCACCTAGCTTATAAGTGTCCACCTGATCAATTGATCCTGAAGATTCGGAAATCACTTCAATCTCTTTGGAATCTATCAGTTCCTTCTCTTTGTTGTAGCCATCTAATACGACTTTGTCGCCGACTTTTAATTTGCCAGCACCGACATAATAGCTGAATTGACCATCTTTGAAGCTACCGCCCCAGCTGACAACTTTGCCATTAACGGTTAATCGGCCGAGAGACATATCCCCTGTGTAGGTTCCAGTGATATTGACATCTCCTACATGATATTCTTGTGGTTCCAACTCACTTTTCACTAGTTCTGCCACATAAGTTCCTGCCGTTAAATCACCAGTGCCGTAATTTGCCATAAAGTCAGCAGGTGAATAGCCTTTGGACTGACCATCTTCACGAATCCAATTTCCTGTCAGCTGATCCCCTTCGTTCAGTGCTTTCGGTGCTGATAACTTAGTGTCTTCAACCGCTTTAAAGTGATCACCTAGAATTAATTTCTTAAGCGGAACTATAAGAAACATATCACTCATATCTGTTACTTTGCTGGTATCAAACCCACTTAAATCTAAACTTGTTACGCTACTCATACCTTCAAACATATAACTCATATCTGTTACTTTGCTGGTGTCAAAGTTGCTTAAATCTAGACTTGTTAAGTTACTCATATCGTAAAACATAGCATACATATCTGTTACATTACTGGTATCAAACCCACTTAAATCTAAACTTGTTACGCTCCTTAGTCCTCCGCCAAACATCCACTTCATATTTGTCACGTTACTGGTATCAAACCCACTTAAATCTAAACTTGTTATGCTGTTCATACCACGAAACATTTCACGCATATCTGTTACGTTACTGGTATCCAGCTGACTCAGCCCATCGATTTCAGTTACATTTTTAAGGTACGAATAAGAAAATAGGTTGCTAGAATCTTCTGGCGCCACTACTTTTCCAGCCAAGACAATTTTCTTGATGGCTTCACTATCTACTTTGTCGCTGTTCCAAGGTGATTCTTCATAGCCACTTAATTCACCTGCTTCGATCGTCAATACCCCTGTATTTTCATCAAACATATACGGACTAGTGCCCCACGTGCCTGTTTCAACGGAAACATACGTGCCAGCAGTCAGATCACCGGTGCCATAGTTTTTCATGAAATCTTCTGCTGTATAAACCTTCCCTGTGCCATCTTCTCGCTTCCAGGCAGAAGTAAGTTTTGCATTTTCGGAGCCTGATTCTACAAATTTAAAGGTATCTCCTAGAATTAATTTCTTAAGTGGAGTATCAACAAACATATCACGCATATCTGTCACTTTGTGAGTGTCAAAGTTGCTTAAATCTAGACTTGTTACGCGACTTAAACCTTGAAACATCATATACATACCTGTTACATTACTGGTATCAAACCCACTTACATCTAGGCTTGTTATGCTACTCATATTTTTAAACATATAATTCATAGATGTTACGTTACTAGTATCAAACCCACTTACATCTAGATTTATTACGCTACGCATATCGGAAAACATACAACGCATATCTGTTACGTTACTGGTATCTAGTTGACTCAACCCTTCGATTTCAGTTACATTCTTAAGTTGCTTACCAGTGTAAGTTGAACTAAACAAATAGCCAGAATATTTTGGAGCCACTACTTTCCCAGACAAGACAATTTTTTTGATTGCTTCATAATCCACTGTTCCGCTGTTCCATGGTGATTTTTCATAGCCACTTAACTCACCTGCTTCGATCGTCAATGTCCCTGTGTTTTCATCAAAATTATACGGACTGGTACCCCACCATCCCGTAGCAGAAACGTACGTGCCAGCAGTCAAGTCACCGGTGCCATAGTTATTCATGAAATCTGCTGCTGTATAAACCTTCCCTTTACCATCTGCTCGCTTCCAGGCAGAAGTAAGTTTTGCATTTTCGGAGCCTGATTCTACAAATTTAAAGGTATCTCCTAGAATTAATTTCTTAAGTGGAGTATCAGCAAACATAGCACCCATATCTGTCACTTTGCTAGTGTCAAAGTTGCTTAAATCTAGACTAGTTAAACTGCTCATACGGCGAAACATATCACCCATATATGCTACGTTACTGGTATCAAAGCCACTTATATCTAGACTGGTTAAACTTTGCATACCGAAAAACATAGAGTCCATAACTGTTACTTTACTGGTATCAAAGCTATTTAAATCTAGACTTGTTAATCTACTCATACTGTCAAACATAAACGCCATTTCTGTTACTTTACTGGTATCGAAGCCACTTACATCTAGACTTGTTACGTTGCTCATACTGTAAAACATAGCATCCATATTTGTTACGTTACTGGTATCAAAACCACTTAAATCTAGACTTGTTACGCTGCTCATACCGTGAAACATATACTCCATATTTGTTACGTTACTGGTATCCAGTTGACTCAATCCTTCGATTTCAGTTACATTTGTAAGGTACGAATAAGAAAATAGGCGTCTAGAATCTTCCGGAGCAACTACTTTTCCAGAC
>NZ_JBFOFG010000015.1:0-40507 GCF_040887165.1 Enterococcus sp. C65
ATGAGTTTAATTTAGCTATATTTCCTTTAGACAATCAGTTGAGAAAAAATCATAATGTAACCGGAAAAATATTTGTACTTCAAGAGAAACAAGCAGAAGTAAGGTGGTTAGAGAACGTCAATTCATTTTCTGAAAAGCAAATAGATTTTACTACGCCTAATATACTTAATAAACCATTAATTATTATTAAAACTACTAGCAGTAGTATCTATGCTATTTCATATTCTTATGGATATACTCTATTAAATAGAGAACACGTAGTACCTGATTTTGGATTAAATATCGCTAGAAAAGAACTAAAGTTACACACTATAAAGCGTGTAAAGAATACGAACTTCTCAGACACACTATATGTAAGTAATTTTTCTAGCAATAATAAGATTAATTTAAATGAAATTTCCACTTCACAATCCATTCCAAACATAGTTGATGAGATCTTGGGGGAAATGACAATTAGATTTACAGATGGAAATAACAATATAAAAGAATTAAATATATTTGCGAGTAGCAAAGATTCAATCAAGATTAATGGTAATTTTTCTATAGAAGAAGATCTCGTTCCAATTTTAAAACAATTAGGTAATACGTACAGACAAAGGAGATCAGATAGAACGTTTTTGGATAAAGAAATCCTAGCGGTATCATCTAGAAAGAAAGAGTATCTTAATAAGCATTTTGATGATTATCTATCCAATTTGATGGTCACTTTCAAAAAGAATAGCAATGAATTTAAAGTCAATAATCTAGATAAATTATTTTTAGATATACCCTTAAATAAAGTGAAGTTTAATATTGAAGATTTAGAAATTAGAGTTCACAGTATTTTTAGGCCAGGTGAGTATTTAAATTTTTTCGATAATACTCAGGAAGAAATATTTTCTAAAATATTTTCATTCTTTTTAAAAAACAACGTTCAAGAGTTTGTTGATAAATTAAAATCTATAAATGTATCTATAAAAAATCGGAATTCCGATTCATCGAAAGATACATCTATAGGAAATCTATTTTCCTGTCTGTATATGGAGTTAAATCATGATTCTGAAAAATATATTTTGTATCAAGGGGATTGGCTTAGTGTAAATAAGAACGTTTGGCGTGAAACTAGAGATTTTGTTAATAGTATATCTTCCGAAGCTCATGGTATAGACTTTAATGAATTTAATAATGAGGATGCTGATGAAGGTGATTACAACATCAAGATATCCAAACTAGATTCAAATAAGGGGTTGATATGCGTTGATAAAGAAAATTTCGGAAACCAAAATCTGGATGGTGGATTTCCCTTATACGAAATAAATGGGAGGAGTCAAATCGAACCATGTGATATTCTCAAAGTAAATGAAAATAGCGCATTTTTTTGTCATGTAAAAAGAGGAACAGCGACTTCAGGACTCTCGCACTTATTATCACAGGCGAGAGCCTCGTGTATCTTAATTAAAAAATCGGAAGACTTTGTAAATCATATTAATTCAGTAATAAAAACTGAATTGTCTGAGTCAGAAGCAATTTTTCTAAATGAAACAAACCTTAAACGTTCCAAAATAATTCTAGGAATTATTATTCCAGAAAAAAAAGTTCATTTTAAAAACTCAAAAGTATTTCCTGTCCTTTTTTCTTTAAACTTGGTAGCATTAGTGAACGCATTATCCTTAGAAGGATTTGAAGTATCTTTGGTTAAAATACCTGATAAAAAGTAAAAACAAAGAAAACTTAGATTTTAGGTAGTTTGAAAACCAATGAGACACAACCTAGTTGTGTCTCATTCGAGGAAATCACTCAATCCCACGTGGCTCTAAGCAGAATTGGCTTTTTGCTTGGGGCTTTTTTCTTATATCGATTTTGAATAAGACTTATTATATGTTATAATGGTATTAAGTATCATTGGAGAGGGCGAAGAAAATGAAGACGGTAGAACCGATTCGAGACAAAAAAAAGATCGATGCGATGAAGGCGATCTTAGCTTCGGGAAAATATGGGCAACGAAATTTGGTGCTTTTTTCGATCGGGATCAATACCGCCTATCGAATTTCTGATTTGCGTCAATTGAAATTGGCCGACGTGTTGGAAATTTCACGAGGTCGTGTAGTGGTCAAAGATCGACTCGCGATGAAGGAACAAAAAACGGCCAAACATAATTCGGTCTATATTTCCAACAAATTGCGAAAAACGATTTTGGAGTACGTCCAACAGGAATTTCCTGAGGAACTCCTTCGACAAGATTTTGATGGCTATTTGTTCCCTAGTCGAAAAGGGACGAATGAACCACTTAACCGCCAAAGTCTATGGCGAATTATTCATGATGCTGGCACAGCTATTGGATTGAAAGATATTGGCCCACATTCCATGCGTAAGACGTTCGGTTACTTTCTCTATAAGCAGGGAACCAAAACAGAAATCATTCAGTCCTTGTTGAATCATTCTTCGCAGCGTGAGACACTACGCTATATCGGCATTACACAAGAAGACAAAGATACAGCGGTAAAAAGCTTAGATTTATAATATAAAAGTAAAGTTAAACATGGATAGTTTTAAATTAGTAGATTGAGTGTTGGGAGGAAAGAATGAGTACGCTATATATTATAGGAAACGGTTTTGATTTAAGTCATGGTTTAAAAACTAGTTACACTGATTTTTCAAAATGGGTTGAAAAAAATCATAGTGAAATATTCGATAAAATAGACACAATGATAAATGAGAATAATGAGGTGAGAAGTACAGCTGATGATAAGATAGGTTGGTTTGATTTTGAGAGTAGTTTGCATGAGTTAATTCAAAGTCCAGTCTTTGAAGATCATGTAGAAGAGTCTAAAGATTATCTCATAGGTTATGGGCATGAAGATTGGTCAGATTCTGCCCATCATGATTTTCAAAATGTGGTTTATGATTATGTTGTTTCTCTAAAAAAATTACAACAGCTTTTCAAGGAATGGATACGCAAAGAAATACAGACGACAATAGAACATAAAATTCCAAAATACCAATTTTCGTCTGACGTACTATTCTTTACATTCAATTATACAAATGTTTTGGAAATTCTATATAAGCAACCGAAAGAAAACATATATCATATTCATGGCAGTTATGACGATATAATAGTCGGTCACTCCGAGAATTTTGATAACTTTATAGGAGATCCATATGATGAGAACGCCGATGTCAGAGAATCAGAAGCTGCAAGAATTGTTGGTGATCTTCATGATTCATTAAACAAAAATGTTCCATTGCAAATAAAAAAATTTGAGAGCACTGTATTTTTTGAAAAACTTGCAGATGTTTACGAAGTACAAGTGATTGGTCACAGTTACAATCGATATGATTTGCCATATTTTAGCCTTTTAAATAATGCATTTAGCAGTAATACTCGATGGGTATTAAATTACAGAACGGATAATGATCTAACAAACTTAAAAAGTATGGTTTGTCAGTTAAAAATAATCAATTATGAGCAACACCAAATTTAAGAGAACCCACTTGTGCAAGAATTTTAGTTTTTTGCTCTAAAAAGTATAACAATCAGCTAAAAGGTAGAAGAACAGACATCATAAATTGAAGTCGCTTAGAATATAGAATGAAATCTGGAATTACAAATTAGATGAGAAGTAATAAAAAAACAAGGAAGAAATATGTATTTGAGTCAAAGGAGGTAAGAGTATGGGGGATATTACAAAAATAAAGGACCTACCTGCCAATATTACAACAGCACTCGAAGCAATAGTAAAATTTTCGAAGTATCTTGTTATTCCTACAGCAGTAACTACATTTTTTCCAGATTCATGGTTACAACACATGAATCTTCTATCAATAAAAAATTCTACATTCGGGATGTGGATTTCGGTAGCATTTTGGATTTGTATTTCAGTAGTAATTATTGATATGCTTCAAAAATTATTAACAATATTATTTTCAATTTATAATTCAAAAAAATTAAAGAGAGATCTTGCGAAAAATATGGAGTCTTTAACAAAAACTGAAAAAGATATTGTCTATAAGATTTTTATTTATGATAATTATAGATTTAATGTTTTGGAAGATGCGGCGGTGAAAAAGCTAAAAAATCAAGATATTATTTTTCATTCGAATATGGGTAATCAAATAACTGGCTTCTCATGTGGACTTCAACCAATGGCAAGAGAGTATTTGAATGAAAATCCCAATTATCTTGAGGAACATGCAAAATTATGTAAAAAAAGTTTAGTAACAGAACTTGATAAATTAGAGAAAAGTATGTCTGATTTATATCAATTTGACTATGATAGTATGACAAAGAGAGAAACGATTGAACAACTTGAAAAAAAATTAGAAGAATATAATAATTTTCTTGAGAATTATAACAATGATTCAAAATAGATTTCTATATAGTCATTAAATAAATAGAATTACAATCCTAGAAAGGTCAGACATTTGTGTCTGACCTTTTTCTTTTTATTCTCTTTCCTCTTTTAGAAGCTGTAGCAGGGTATCATAATTTTAGGTTTTATATTTTCCCGTTATTTATATAAGGTATTTTTCGGATTCTATAGATTTATCTCTATGAATCCTTTTTTGTTTTCTACAAATAGGAGTAGATACTAGGATAATGTGTGTGTTAAACTATTATTGCAAACGCAATAATAAAAGAAAGTAGGCTTACACGCCATGTCTATCAATACATTTGTTTACTCGCACCCGATCAATGTTTACATTATCAAGTATTTAGGAATCACTGTAGAACAATTTTGTGAGTTATATGCCTACCCACAAGGAACGGTTGCAAGCTGGATAACCAGACAACGTAGAATCAAATCACTACCTGCTTCCTTCATATACGATTTAAGTCTTGCTTCTAGTATGAATATGACCGATGTTTACGAAAAGTTATTAGTGCTAGAAAATGAATATGATCAATTCACTTCAAAGCAAAATAAAAAAGAAAAAAAACATATAAGTTAATATTGATTTTATAGGGTTAAATACACCTTTTACCTATATAGAAAACGGTTCTTTAAAAAGGAGAAAAAGAGAAAAAGAGAATTTTCTCCTTTTTAATTAATAAATTTTTCTTTTTGAATGTTTGTAATAATTCTTTGAGCTCGTTCGTCATAGTTATTTTTAAGATAAAATTCTGCCATTTGTCTTACTGTTTCATATTCTTTAGTACCGTCAAAATCACTGAATATTTCGATTAAACTTTTTATATCAGGATCTATCTTAATTGTTCTTCTATCTTTAGCAGTCCACTCTTTTTTATTTTGCTCAGTAGATGCTACATTATCTTCATTGTTAACTCTGGAAGTTTCTACGATCCTTTCTACTTTAGGGCGTTCTTTTTTTTCACGTTTAGTTAGTGCCATTTCTTTTCCTCCTTACGCTAGTTCAAATTGTGCTAAGTCTAATTCTCTTGAAAGCTTTGTTAACTTGTTTCCGTTCAAATATTTTGGAGAATAAACATAGTCTTCAGGTATATCTCCATATTGTTCGAATAATTGAATTCTCTCTTCAATTTCGGTAAATATATCAGCAAAAAGTGCAAATACCTTCCTATCATGATAATCGACAACTGAAACACCGTATTCTGGATATTCTTCTAAACGTTTTTGATTATTTACTATTGCATTAAATGTGAAATTCTCGCCAAATGCTTCTTTCGTATTTTTGATAATAGACTCATGTAATTCTCTTTTTGGTTGGAGTAAAAATGGTAGCAAGCCTAATACTTCACCTTTAAAATCACTACCGAAGTCGTCAATCAACGTCTGTAAGTATTCATTGATAATATCTAGCGAACCTTCGAAAGAATAAGTCTTAGTTTCCTGAGTAATAACAAAATAATCCGCACATACCATTGCATTATCTACTTTGATATCAGTACTAGGACCAACGTCTATCCAAATATAATCATAATCATATTTAATCGTTTCTAATATATTGGAAAAATGAAATGTTCTTTTTTTCTTATACATTGGGTCATTTTCTTTTGGATAAAGATCTTCTAATAAATCGCCAAAATCAGCCATATCCCGCCCACCAGCAATCATATAAAGATTATCTGTAAGCTTAACTGTTGCTTTAGTTAAAGCCTCTTTATCTCCATTCGAATAATCTTTAATAGATTGATAAATGGTTGCTGGAAAATTTTTATTAAATGTCTTCCCAATTAAACTTGTCGCATTTGCTTGAATATCCCAATCAATGATAAGAACCTTCTTATTAAATTGAGGATTTGGAAGTGTTGCAACTAATGCTTCTTCTGTTGTAGATGTAGTTTTACCAACCCCGCCTTTTTGATTGGCATTAATTATTGTAGTTCCTTTTCTTTTCATACTTAGCCTCCTATAAAATGTTTTTTTTCTCCTAAAATCATTTTATCATGGTTAAACATTTAAATCTATAGTAAAATGTATTTAGGAGAAATTTTTCAATTTATTATTAATGTTAAGCTAAAAAATTAAAAAGGGGTATTTTCTCTTTTTCTCTTTTTCTCTTTTTGGAAAAGTATATTAATAAATTAAGAGAAATTTCTCTTTTTCTCTTTTTCTCTTTTATCTAAAGAGCTGTTGTATTGCGATTCCAAAAAGAGAAAAGTCTCTTTTTCTCTTTTTCTCCTAAGAGACTTTTCTCCTAGTTATAATTATTAAACAACAACAATATTCAAGGGGTATTTTCTCTTTTTCTCTTTTTCCCCTAAAATCTTTTTTGCTTTATACCGTTTACAATTAATAGATTAACCAAGTATAGTTAATATGACTACCACGAAAAGAAAGAAATATATATAGAACCGAGGAGATTTAAATGCAAGAATTCAATTTTATCACTGCCCAAGAAACATATCGTGCGCTATATTATCAGCTACCAAAAGTCCTATTTACTTCTCCCCTTTATAAAGACATGAGTAATGATTCAAAAATAGCTTATGCAATGTTACAGGATAGATGTGAAGCGTCTATTGAGAATAACTGGATTGATGAGCAGAACAGAATATTTTTTATTTTTACTCGAGCGGAATTAATGGACATTTTAGGATGTAAGGAAAATAAAATATCTAAGATAAAAAAAGAATTGAAATCCAAAAATCTTTTATTCGAGCAACGTACGCCTCCAAAAAAACTACCAAATGGAGAATGGCTAAATTTCCCAAATAGACTGTATTTGGGAAAGCTAGAAGTTACAGCAGAAGACGTCTTTGTGCATACCAAAGATAAAGCAAAAGAACCTAATTCCGAAAGTGGGAAAAACAAACCTTCGAAAGAACCTTTGAAACAAAAGGATTCTTATGGACGTGGGAAAAACCCACTTTCGAATAAAAAGGCTTCAAATCAGTTTTCTTTCGAAAGTGGGAAAAAAGGAGACAATCTATTCTATTCTTCTAGTACTTTAGACACTAATAGACACAATATAGACACTGAAACTGACCAATTACAAAATCAAGTTTTGCTAGACAACTTCGTTGAAATCATGAAAGAAGACAGCATAAACACATTTTTACCAGAAAAGGTATTAAGCTTAATAAAAACATTTTCTAACACTTACGAAGAAGCCCAACAAACCGTCACCACAATACACAACGCAAAACATAAAGCCGAGGGACTTGAGAAGACGGTAGTTGTGTATGAAGAACTTGAATCTTACGGAATTGATGCGGATAAAGGATTATATATGACGTTGCTGAAAGCTTATCAAAAACAAAAGACTGAGAAAGTAAATAATTTGCAAAATTTGATTTTTGTGTATGTAAAAAACTGGTTTATTGAAAAAGCTATTGCGGCAAAGCTTGCAAACGAACAAAAAGAAACATTTAACGAATTACCAACTGTTAATACAGAAAATTGGCTAGAATAATTGATGAAAATCAATCACTAAAAAAACGATCAATTTTAAATTACAACTTTTTTATAATTTTAATTTAATTACAAATATTACAAATAAATAGTTATTGTTCCGAAGTTTTAAGATTAAAAGTTTATGAAAAGAATCACAATCGTAGGTTTTAAATTCATAATCGTTAGATATTTTAGTTATTTTTCATTCAAAAACAAAGGGAACTAGTGTTTGCATATTTGTTTTTTTGAGTTATAATAATTCATGAAAAGAGGTAATTCACTTATTTCCCCAAGCTGAAAAGCCTGATATTACTTCTTTTCAGGTAGTGCTGCTTAAATTCGATTACACTTTTCTGTATATTTTTAGTTGTTTTAAATTTAATTGTCTGCTACGCTTGTGATGAATTGATTTTCGTTCTGCACTTTTGGACGATAAATTGGGACAATTGAAAATACAAAAAAAAGAAAGGCCCTGTGTGACTCGGAAGGCTGGTAACCTTCGTCGACGTCCACAGGTGGCATTAAGACTTGCCCCTTAATGCGTTTACCTTTCAGTGTTACGGTACTACCCGCAACGGACTTTAGTATAACAGATATTCAAAAGTGATACCACTTTTTTTGGCTTTATTAAGGTTAAAAATACGTGATATTACGATGGATTATGTCAAGGCATAATGTTATAAAAATGTCTGTGTGGCTCTTTGCCGTATGACGAACGCTGAAATTAGAGGGAACGCATGTTTGGATGCGTTCCCTCTTTTTTGTTTGTCATGAACGAAAATCAATTCTCTATTTTTGAAAAATAACAAGAAAAACTTGTTAAAAATATTTAAAGTAAGTGGGTGGATTATTTTATGTCATATACAGGAATTTTGAGTCTCGAAGATATTTATCACTACGGTAAACGGTGTACCGCTACAGAGAAAATCACGAAGAAACTATCAACTGGGCAAAATAAAACCGTTGTGCAGTGTAAGAAATATATAATCCAAAAAGACAAAGTCTCAGAGGAAATGATTTATTACGTTGGTAAACAAAAGCAAATAATTTTAAAAGATCCTATCCCTTTAAAAGAGCTATATCCAGCAATCAAACATGTTTATGACCAAAACGGTGTACTGATTGGTCGAAGAAAAAATGGAGTCTTGCGTTGTACAGCAAAAGGGATGGGGCGTTTAATCAGCTGAATTGATCATTCTCATAACTTGTATTTTATCGTTTTTCGCTTGCTTGAAAATATTGTCGAGACTTCTAAAAGAACTTAGAATCACTAGAAAAATAAGGAGTAGACTTGATCTATCAACAATTCCTTTCGGGGAGTGACGGGGTAGGTTTTTACGATTGGTAACGTAAAAAATTGGTCAATCGAGTAAATGCCCTTGTTTGGATAGTGGTGAAATGAATTTGTGTAAATAATATGCACAGAGTAAACAAGAGGGAATTTAGAAGTTAGACAAGTTAGAATAGCGCCTAGATTAATCATGAGCAGCTACTAAGGGATCTAGGCTTTGACGCAAACTCATGGAATAAGGAGTAGGTCTTCTCGTAATGGGGAGGACGCACAAGAAATTGTGTCGTGTGCTGCAGTACATGTAGATACTTGCGAGGACGTTGGTCATTGGATCAATCGAGCATTTACCGATTTCTACTAGGGTTTCTCGTTTCGGACGCCATAAACGAGTCGATTTATTTTATATATTTTTGAGTGAACGAAAAACGATAAAGATATTCGTTATGAAGTAAAACTAATTTAGTAGATAGCAAAGGTGGTAGAGGAATGATTCAAAAATTTGCGAAAATGAGTAAAACTGCATGGATTGAAAAGCTTGAAAATGACTTGAATGTCATGCGATTAGCTCCGAAGAATTTCAAACGAGAGATTGCAGAAAAAGAAACGATTTTATCTGTATTGAATGCGATAGACGATAACTGTCCAGTAAAAATTAGTTTTTCAGATATAACAACAATTATCGAAGGTATTTTATATGGTGAAGTTGATGAAGAGATATCTTCTACAAAAGATTTATTAGAATTTTTGAACAAAAATAAGGATCGCTTTGTAGTACTAACTTATTATTAGGAGGATACAACAAATGAAAAATTATGATCCAAATATGCGAAGGGGAACACATACGATCAAAGTTTCTTTTCAACGTTGGGAGTACAAAGGGTTTGTGACGTTTAGAAGAGGCGGAAATTGTAAAGGATTAGATGTTTTAGTATTAGACGAGGATGATTTATACGATCAAACATTGACTGATAATCCAATTGGATTCGGCTTACTACCTGAAGATGATGAAGGCAATGAATGGTTTAAAATGACACTTACGAATGATAATGGAGACGAATTATCTGTTGAAGATACTTGGTCATATTTGAGTGATTATATCGTCAGCGTTGAAATCATTGATTTTGTAGCTGATAAAAAAGAATAAAAACTGGAGAAATAGATTATGAAATTTTTCAAAGTAAAATCACCATACTATTATGCGTTAATCGCAGCAAAGAATGAAGAAGAATGTGCAGATTTTATGAACAATTAGTAGCAGGTATCGAGGATCACGAAGAATTTATTCGATGTTTGCATGAGTTAAATACAAATGAAGCAATGCAAGAGAGTGCGAAAACAATTAGTGAAGAAACGTTACAACCGATCGGTATGGAGGAAGCTACAAAAGACATTTTTACAATTATTGATGAACAAAAATCTTGTGTATTAAGCATTGATTCTACATTGGTTTAATAGATTCAAGATTCGATGATGTTTTTCAAAGTAAAAAGAAATTTGGTAATGACTCTCAGGCCAATTACTTAGAAAAATAACCAATGAACATTTATCTTTTTACAAATTAGATTTTACCGATAAAGGCTTGGAAGGAATCATGACGATTAATAAAAAGGTAGTATTACCTTAGGCATTGAATAAGGAATTTATTTAGGAGGCAAATTAGATGGCGCGATCAGCTTTAGAAGCGATGGATATGGATACTTTGACAAAAGGAAGGTATGTACAGCTGTTAGCTCGTGGTTATTCACCTAAAGATGTATTCAAAGCCTTATCCAAAGGAACAGATATGGAAAAAGAAAGATTGCGAAAAGAGTTTGATTATTGGAGAACCCATAATGGAATCAAGGAATTGAAACCAGCACGTCCAGTAATTAAACGAAAGAAAAAGATAACCCAAGATTGAAGTGTAGAGCGTATGTGATCATAGGCTTTTTTATTTTTATCAAAAACAAGGAAGGTAGGAAAACTAATGAATTTAAAAAAAATCGAAAACAGAAAAAAAGTGTCGAAAGAAATGGAAGAAAAGTTGCTAAAAACGATGAAACAAAAACACCTTAAAAGATTATCTGTCATGCAATATATCAATGACATGCAGATAACAGGAAAGGAGAAAGCCTGTTTGTTAGGTTCAATGAAAAACTTTGAACAGTTGAGACGAACTTATGTGAAAACAAGTTCTAATTGTCAATTATTGTTAGAAGTCTCATGACGTTCATTAATAGAATTCATTTTTAAAACTTTTTTTATGGAAATGAGAAAAAGATTTTTTGTTTTGTCTGAAAGGGGGGAGATGGATGAGAAAATGGTTATTTGGTTTTTTAGGCGTTGCTTTAATCGTCTTTTGCAGTGTGTTTGGCTATATTAGCTATCAAAAACATGAAGGAGAGGTGTTTAAACAAAATATCGAAAAAAAGATGCCCGTAGATCAAATCAATACACATGCAAAGAGTTATAAGGACAATGCAGCGAACGTCAATAATGACTTGTCTTTGGGGCAAATGTTGTCTATACAAAAAGAAGCAATCGAAATGGGCGTCAATAAACAAGTATTTGCACAAATTCAGATTCCTGTACTTGGTTTAACATTGCCAATTTTTAAAGGTGCAAATCAATACACTTTGAGTCTTGGTGCAGCTACTTATTTCTATGAGGATGCCGAAATGGGAAAAGGAAACTATGTCTTAGCAGGACACAATATGGAAATGCCAGGTGTTTTATTTTCAGATATTCAAAAGCTGTCAGTAGGGGAGGTGATGGACTTAGTCAGTAACGATGGTGTCTATCGTTATAAGGTAACGCGTAAATTTATCGTACCTGAGTACTTTAAATTAATCGATGGCGTTCCTGAAGAAAGCTCTTTCTTGTCTTTGCCGAAGAAAGGAGAGAAACCCTTATTAACGTTGTTTACTTGTGTTTATACGTCACAAGGAAAAGAAAGATACGTGGTGCAGGGAGAGCTACAATAACAAGATTTTAATCAACGCGGGTCGTTGAAATTTGAAATGAGGAGATAAAAAAATGGCAATCAATCGGTATGTAAAAAAAGCTGGAATGTTTTTCGGGATGTTAGGAATAATTGCAGGCTGTTTCCAAGGTTCTCATGTCTACGCGGATGATGTTACCCAAAAAACTCCCCCAGAGAAGGTAAATATTACCGTTCATAAATTGATGTACGATCAAGGAACGCAATTGAACGCGGATATTGACGGGATTAAAAACGATGGTTATACGCACGATCAATACCCTACAGGTGTAACGAAATACAACAAAGCAGATTATGGTGATGTTGAGTTTACGTTAGGAAATATTACGGATCAAGTATTACCGAGGGAAGATTCTGATCTAACCAATGCGAAAGTGGACGAAATCGTTAAAGATGTAGAAGACAAGGGATCTAACAGTGAGTACGTCAAGAATGCAACCAACAAAATTACTTCAGCTGTAGATGAAAATGGTGAGATCACTTTTGCTAATCAACCAGCTTATGTCAATTCTAAGGGAAATGTCTATGTGATTTATGAGAGTAAATCGGCTGCTGGATTAGTTAAACAAAAAGCAAAACCAATGGTTGTGCTTGCACCAATGACAGACAACACAGGATCAGGATTTTTAAAAGATATTCATTTATATCCTAAAAATATTGTTTCTAAGTTGAGTTTTGAATTAACCAAATTCGGTGATGATGGTACAGAGCAAAGCAAACAAACCCCTCTTAAAGGCGCTAAATTCGAATTGTATAAAGGAGAACCTGGAAAAGGAACCAAACTAGGCGATCTTGTTTCGGACGATCAAGGAAAGCTGACTGCAACAGATTTAACGTTGGGTAAATACTATTTTGTAGAAATTCCTTCAGACGTAGTAGTTGGACCAGATCAAGAACCTACTGCTGATCAGTATTTATTGGGCGCTGACGCTCGCAACGATGCGCACAATAAATTAACCTTCGAAATTACGAATGATGGCGTGACAAGTGACTTAAAAGCTTCCTACGTAAATTACAAAGCTCCTATAATCGATAAGACAGTAACCAACGGAACAGGGGCCGAACATTCTTTCCAAATTGGTGACGCAGTGAATTATCAAGGAACGATTCATATTCCAACAGACATTGCAGGTGGCGCAGACGGTATCACAGTAAACGGCGTGAAAAGCGAAACTTCTCCTTACAGTGTATTTAAATGGGGGGATACAGCAGGACAAGGACTTTCTTATGTCGCTGCTAAAGCAAATATCAAAGTAACAAATAAAGATGGATCAGTGGTATTAAAAGAAAATACAGATTATAAGATCCAAAATTCAGAAAATGGCTTTGTGATCGATTTTATCGTGAATAATGGCCAAGTAAGTGATACTGTCGCAAGTTTACACGGACAAGATCTTCAAATGACTTATAACATGTATGTAAATGACAGCGCAGCTGTTGCCAATCCATTAACAAATAGCGTGGATTTCGTTTATAACAACAATCCATTTAATCAGGAAGAACACCACGAAAAAACGAAAGCTGACGTTGTGACTTATGGTGCAAAATTCTTAAAAGTCGATAGCGGACTATTTGGAACAGGAATCAAAGCAACACCGCTTGAAGGCGCAGAATTTGCTGCTAAAAACGCAGAAGGAAAATATTATGGTGGATTAGTTGATACGGATAAAGACGGTGTCAAAGAAGCAGTATGGGTGGACGATGTAGCAAATGCAGCGATCCTAAAATCAGATAAAGAAGGTCACTTTGAAATCACTGGTTTAACTGAGGGTGAATATTCACTGGAAGAAACAAAAGCGCCTGAAAACTATCAAAAATTAACGAAAGAGATCTCTTTCAAAGTAGACAAAGATTCATACAAAGAAGAAAACCGAATCACGATCAAAAACAATCAAAAAGCTTCCGTACCAATGACTGGTAGCAACGGTTTTCAAACGTATGTATTGGTCTCTTGCTTGTTGCTAGGAGCAGGGGCACTTTCTGCAGTTGTTTACTTTAAAAAGAAAGCCTAGAAGGATCAAAACCAATGATTATCAGGAAGCCTAAGAAAAAGCGAATCATGGGTAAATGGATCATTGCTTTCTGGTTACTTTCAGCTGCAGGTGTCTTACTTTTGATGCCTGCTGAAGCGAGCGTGGCGAAATACCAGCAAAATCAGCAGATTGTCGCAATCGATCGAACAGGAACGGCAGCAAGTACGGATTCTTCTTTGGATGTTGCTAAGATTGAGTTAGGTGATCCCGTTGGTATTCTTACAATTCCAAGTATTTCTTTAAAACTACCAATTTATGACGGAACGTCCGACAAAATTTTAGAAAATGGTGTAGGTATTACGGAAGGAACTGGTGACATTACAGGAGGAAACGGTAAAAATCCTTTAATTGCAGGTCATAGTGGACTTTATAAAGATAATCTTTTTGATGATTTACCTTCAGTAAAAAAAGGAGAAAAGTTTTATATCAAAGTTGATGGTGAGCAGCACGCTTATCAAATCGATCGGATTGAGGAAGTGCAAAAAGATGAACTACAAAGAAACTTTGTCACTTACTTAGAACCAAATCCCAATGAAGATCGAGTAACGCTAATGACATGTACGCCTAAGGGAATCAACACACACCGTTTCCTAGTGTATGGGAAACGAGTATCCTTTACAAAATCAGAATTAAAAGATGAAGAAAATAAAAAACAAAAATTATCTTGGAAATGGCTTTTAGGAAGTACTGTTTTTCTTTCAGTCATGATTATTGGTTCGCTATTTGTTTATAAAAAGAAAAAATAAAGGAGGGTAACCAACATGAGAAATAGAAAATGGCTATTTGTTTGTGCAGCCGCTCTTTTTTCTTTCACTGCCTACACACAGTTAACGTTTGCAGACAGTCAAGAAAGCACGGATAGCACAGAACAAACAATCCAAACGTCAGATAGCAGCACGATTCAAAGCAGCGATGAAACCGTCGATTCGTCAACAGTTGATTCTTCAGAAGAACCGAAAATTGCTGAAGACGATCAAATAGTTAAACAGACCATTCACGTTCAAAAGATTATTTCTTCCGAACAATTAGACAACCAGGGGCAAAAGCTTGAAAAACAAGAAGGAGTAAATGGCGCGAAGTTTTCTGTTTATGATGTATCGGACATTTTACAAAAGATGGATGTTAAGGATCTCTCAACTGATCAAATTGAATCCCGATTAAAAGATCGAGTGAAAAAACTATCTAGTGATCAATTGAAGCTAGTTTCTAATGGAGAAACAAAGACAATTGATCAACAAACAGGTGTCTTTGAATTCTCGGTAGAAGTACAGGCAAATCAGAAACAAGCTTATTATATTGTCAATGAATCAAGTCCTGAAAACATTTCTAATAGCGAGGATATTTTTCTATTAACACCTGTTTCTGATAAAAACGGTGAATTCTTAAAGGATGTGTGGATCTATCCTAAATCAGAAGCTTCGCAACCTAAAGAAGAAGTGAAAAAAATCGTTTCTACTGGCGTAAAGAAAAATTTCTTTGAACATTGTTGGGATTTTGTTACTCACTTGTTTTCTAGGGATTAAGGAAGAAATAAGATGAAATGGATCAAATTATTATTATTCAATCTTTCTTGTTTAACCGCAGTCTTTTTGTACTGCGGTTTATTATTTTCTCAATTATCTATTTTACCAAGTTACCAACCATACCTAATGAGAATTTTAAACATACCAGCTGCTTCTATGCCGCTAGATATTATGGAAAAGCTCGTTAGGAATCCATTATTTACAACGATCAATTTGATCGTTGTTGTCGGAATTTCACTAGTCATTTATAAAAAAGAGGGGATGAAGGAATGAATTTTAAACACTCGTGGACAAGACGGTTAAAATATGTTTTTCCCATAATGATGATGTTAGGTACATTGTTTGGATTAAAAACAACCAATGTCTTTGCTGAAAAAGTTATTGTTGATCCGTCAAATCCAATCCAGAACGTAAAGAATAATTTTATTATTCCAAAAGATGTACCTAATGCTAACACAACAATCAAAGTCTATGATTCAGGATCTGTTCAGAAAAAGCATTTAGCAGCAAATCAGGGCAGTGCTTGGGGTAATATCAACTATTTAACTGATAATAATGTTGCTCTAAACACGCGTTATCCTTCTTTTCAAAAGAATTATGGACAAACTTCATTAATTATTGATAATGTGACCTCAAAAACTCGAATTGAAGCAGATTACGGAAAAATTGCAACATATAAAGGAGAAAAGGTTAATGTAAAGCTTGTTTTTTCTGATATTAAACTGTTATCTGATGAATTTCCTTTTGCCACTTTAGGTAATCCTTATAAAGCAGCGTTTAATAATGCGAATAGTTCAATTAGTAAAAGTAAAAAAAGACTACTATTCTATATCTCAGATAATCTATATAGTGGGTTTCATTATCATGCTTCACAAATGAACGTACAACTAGTAGTTACACATGATGACGGTTCACCAGTAATATTTGATGGAGATACGTTTATTAGCTTTAATTCTTTAAATCCAATTGCGAAAAATTCAAATAATACTCAAAGAGGGGAATACGCTTACTATCATGGTATGAATAATTCTGATTGGTATGTAACGAAAGATACCGTGTTAACTGAACAGAAATCCTATTACAATAATTTGACTGTAGTTGGCGGAAATAACAAGGCTCCATTTGATAAAGGGCTTTATTGGAATGATCATTATGATGAATTAGGAAGTGAAAAGTTCAATCAAGCGACAGTATCTTTCCGAATAAAAGGATCGAATCCTTTATTTGTTGTAGGTGGAAATTTTGCTACATGGTCAAGTTTATCATCTGCAACTCTTTTTAGTGTTGTTCCTGATCAACCTGAAAAAACAGGGATTGATAAAGATGGAAACAATGTAAATGAAAAGATGTTACAAGTAGGAGACACGATTCAATATCGAATCAAACAGAAGGTGAATCGATTGGGAGTGGACTTACTAGAAGTTTATGATCGATTTGAATTAATTGATAATTTACCAAAAGAGGTAGATTATATCGATGCACATGTAGAATGTGATTCAAATAAAAAGTTCGATATCTCTGGTGAAGTAACTTATGACAAAACAAAACACCAGGTAAAATATGTAGCGAATGCTGATACATTAAAAAATCGAATGAAGTATAGCGGCGAAACTTACGAATTGGTGATCAATGTAAAAGTCAATGAATTGGCCAATCAAAATAGTGTGGCTAAAAATCAGGGAACGTCGATCATTAATAAAGTAGAAAAGGATACAAATATCATTACCGTTTATTTCCCTAAAATTCCAGTGAAAGAAGTGCAACAAGGTGGAAAAGACGTAAACGGACGAAATGACGGTAAGAAGGGTACACCGACAGCTCCTTTAAATGCAGGATCTGAAGTACAATATCTAGTCATACAAAAATGGCACACAAAAGGCGTAGACGCTGCGTCAGATCATTACAAACAATTTAGTATTCAAGATCCGATTGAAGATCGTTTGACGTATAAAGAAGGCTCTGCGCAAGTAATCGATAAGAGTACAGGTAAAGATATTACTTCTGAAGGCACACTAACCTATGATAGCAATTCAAGAACACTGAAGTGGGAAGCTTCCGCTGATTTCTTAAGTAACAATCTTTTAGACGGACGAGAAATCCAACTGATATTTACAGCTAAAACCCCACTACAATCAGAAAAAAATATTGATAACCAAGCCGTAGTAGCAGTAGATAATATTTTTAATAAAACAAACGTTGTGACAATTGGTGTTGATCCTAACTTGCCACAAGTTATTGTTCCTAAAACAGGTTCTACACATTTAGTAACAACTTTAGTGGTCAGCTTACTATTACTTGTGTTAGCTACTTTTAGTTATGTGGTTCTTAAGTTTAATTAAGCAAAAAAACAAGGCTGATTTTCAGCCTTGTTTTTCTATTTGAAAATTGGATTGGCACTAATAAATACGTTGTCTGAAGAAAGTGATCCGTCTGCAGAAACTTCATAAGCATGGGATAAACCAACGATGCTTTGATTGTTGTAAAGCAAGTTTGCGTTATGAGCAGGGCTGTCTTTCCACATAATCATGGCATTCACTGCTCCCGTATCTGAAAGGATATCGTCAACGTAAAGGTAGAAACTATTGATATTTTCTCCTTTACCGCCATAGCAACCTAAACTTTCTAAGAGATCTTGGAAAGTACCACCACCAGGGCGATAATGACTGAAGCTTACTTGTAATTCTTTTGCACGAATGTCTGCAGCTTGTTGAACAATATCATTGAACTGCATTGGGGCAACACCGTTTTGTTGACGGTAGCTATTTAACCAAGCAAGTTCTTTTTGACGCACATAATTGTTTAAATCACTTAATGAGATATTTTTGTATTTGAAAGTGATTGTTCGATTTTGATCAACATTATTAATTATACGTTGTCCATTTTTATCAACGGCAACAGATGAATCGTCATTTCTACACAAGAAGTAGTTTTGATCGGTCATATTTTTCCAAGGAGTTGAGAAATTGTCTCCCTCGTAAACCGTTTGGGTTTCAGTAGATAAAACAGCGTCGGTGTCAACGTTTATATGGTTCACAGTGACTTTGTATTGATGAGTATAGGCAAAATTGATTCCTTGGTTGCTTGTAACGTTGTTTAAAGTCACAGTGTTGCTAGAGCTTTCTCTAGGGTCAAGAACAAAATTAGTGAACGTAGGTGCTTCAATTGTGATGCTTTGTCCATAAACGACGGGATAACTCTTACTATAATTATAGAGTTCTTGGATATTCGGATCAGTATCTGACACTTTATTTGGACGAGCTTTCACTTCAACTAGAAAGACTTCGTCATAGTAAAAAGTAAATGTGGTATTTGTGTTAATCGTTTGTGTTTGTGTTTCATTCCCATTTACTTGGTACTGTGGTGCTTCAAAGTTAGTCAAGTCGGTTCTAGCTTTTGCAGTGTAACTTGTACCAGCTTTTACTGAGACATGTTCTTCTTTTAGCAGCGTTCCAGTTTGTCGATTCATATGACGGACGGTTACCGCATATTCTGAAGGTTTAGGTTTGTGTTGCAACCCTTTAAACGCTGAATCAAGGCTATTTTTAGCGTTGTTAACTTGTGTTTGAGAAGATTTAGAATCGTCTAGTACTTTTCTAGTATTGGATAAAGCAGTCTGAAAATTTTTCCAAGATTCTTCTGTAAAATCTCCTTTAGCAGTTGATTTTACTTGGTTGTACAAGGCTTGTAATTCCGTTTTGTTCACAGTAGGAGCTGGTTTTTTCTTTAATCCCTTGTAAGCAGAATCTAATGTGTTTTTTGCACTATCCACTTGTTTTTGAGTCACTTTTGAGTCATTTAACACTTTGTTAGCATTGTTTAAAGCGGTTTGGAATGCGTTCCAGGTATTGTCGGTATAGTCACCTTTTTTCGTTCCTTTAACGCTCGTATAAAGAGCTTCTAAAGCTGATTTATTCACTTTGGGTTTAGAGGTGTCAGCTCCATACCAACCGATTCCTTCGTATTTCCAACCGTAGTCTTTGGTTAACCATTGTACTTCTTTCCAACTGGCTGTGTAATGGTGTGAACCAGATTTTACACCAGGAAGGAAAAGGCGGTAGATCGGTTTATTATTTTTTTCGGCAGAACGCCATGCAGGCCCTTCATAAGTCCAACCGTAATTTTTGGTCAACCATTGTACTTCTTTCCAACTAGCTGTGTAATGGTGATCACGAAGGCCTTTATTGTATAAGCGATAGACAAGATGGCCACCGCTAGTCGGTGCTTCCCAAGCGGGGCCTTCATAATTACCCCACTTAATCTTTACCAGGTGATCGCGTTCTTTTTTGCTAGAGGTGTAGAAATGTTCATGATTATTAGGATTGTAAAGGCGATACATGACGTTAGTTGATGCAGCGTCAACAGATCCAGCAAGAGCAAGTGTGGCAGCAAATGTTCCAATAGCTATAATAGTTTTTGGGTTTAATAATTTCATGTTTTCAACTCCTAAATTTAATTAAAATTGTTTACATGATCATTATATATCGGTAAACCGATATAGTCAACAAAAAATAAGAAAAGCCTCGTTAAAATGTGGCTTTTCTTATTTTATTCCTTACTCGATGTAGTAGTATCAATGGTTTTTTCAGCTAATTTATTTAATTTCGCAGCATTTAAGAATCTCATATTATCTATACTAGAGCGCTTATTGGCGAGGTCACTGACGGTAGTTAAAGGTACGCCAGATTCTATGGATATAGAACGAACTGATTTACCACTATCAAACAGCAACCATTCGATTTTCTTTTTATCAGCGTACATTTCAATGCTCCCTCTTGATTTTTTCTCTATTATATCTCTTTTTTGTAATAAATCACAATATTAAGAGAAAAAGTTTCTATTAGAAAGGTGGAAAATTATGAGTATCCGTTCCCCGTGTGCAAAAATGTGGTTTGTTGCTACTTTCGTTATTTGATATACTAAAAATAAACGACGCAAGAAGGAATAAAATGAAAAAAAAACAACTATGGTTTGTCTCTATGTTTGCAATATTTTTTATTATTTTAAGTGGATGTTCAAGTAATAAGAAATCTGAAGCTAAAGAAGATAATAGTTTATTGCAACCAGGAACTGTTTGGAAAGAAGAAGTAGGTGGTCTTATTCATAATTTAAAAATTATAGATAATACTACCTGGGAATATTCTGAAAGTGTATGGCATCCAGATCCTGTACAAATAACAGTTAAGAGGCAAAAGGATTATGAAGGTTTAGAAAGATACAAAATAGTAGATTCTGCAGGTATTAGGGAATTTATAAATAAGCCTGATTCTTTATTTATTGTTGTTCCCTATGAGAAGGATGGCGTAAAAAAAATAATTTTTCTTGGATCTAGCAAGGATGAGAAGCGAACGAAAGAGAAATTGATTCATGATGGATCAGAGTTAAATAAATACAAATTACAAAAGACTAGCGAGTGATGGCTAGTCTTTTTATTTACTCTAAAGGAGGAATTATAGTGGCTAAAGCGAAAACGCCATTTGAAAAAGCCGCGTCTAAAATCTTAGAACGTCGTGGTGTTTCTGAAGCACAGTGGAAACAAGAAGTACTTGAAAAAGCACAATTTGACCTATTAAGAGGAAAAGATAAGGACTTGGAAGGATATATCTATCAACGTGAACGCGAAAAACTTGTTTTCGATGAAATTATTAAACATTAAAAGGAGCGAACAATCTTATGTTTGAATCAATTACAATGTACTTTTTAACTCAACCGAAAGTAGTAGCTGCGGTTGATATTTTTAGAGCATTACAAGGTGCAGCTACTAGCTTAAAAAACAATCTGATGATTTTTGCGGCTGTAGCTGCCGTTGCCTCCATTGTTCTTGGGGGTATTTTCTTCTTCTTTGGCCGAAGAGGAGCTGAAAACGGGAAGATGCACGTCGGTTATGTATTGATGGGGGTAGGAGTTATTTTAGCTGCTGCTTCTATCGTGTTCTCAATGTTCTCAATGTTTGGACAAATGCCACAAGGACTGTAAAAAACAAATCGAAGGAGTAAAAAGTACAATCCTACTTTTTACTCCTTTTTTATGAAAGGAGAATATTCATGTATTTTACTATTTTAGGCAATACCAAAAAAGATAAAGAGTTAATAAAAAAAGCAACGAAAGAAGTAGGAAAGCGGACTTCTTTTTTACCAAAAACAATGAAATATTCGGTCATTGAAACGGAAGAACAACTACATGCGTTAGGTAAAGTACTGGAACAAGAGAGTCAATCTTCTGTTAAGTTGACTCTCACATTACATGACACAGAAGGAAAAATAGAGAAAGCTGGTACAGAATACGTTTTTGGCCCGCTGGATTATCAAATTTCAGAAGGTTTCTATCCTACATTGATGGATTTGATCCGCCTTGATGTGTTTAAGGAAACGGATGAAACCATGAGTGTGGAAGAGTCTTATCGAAACGAAAAACTTCTACAAGTTTTAGAAGAAGAGCTAGAGAACGACCAAAGAAAAGTGAGTCAAGTGAGTGAAGTCGAAGTAAACGAAGAAGTACCATGGGAACGACCAATTTTTCCAAAGAAGGAATCAAAAGAAAAAGAGCCAGTGAATGTTGCCGAACAAGCTGATATTCCGACTCAGAAATCGATATTTGAGGAAGAGAACGAGGTAATGGATCAATTGGATGGCGATCCCTTTGAAGAAACAACGGAAGAGACGATCGAAGTAGAGATTGATCCAGTCGAAGCGAATGAAGAGCCAACATGGACTGAAGGGGATTCTCAGGAATATATTGAACCACTTATCAGTGAAGAAGTAGAGAAAAACGAAACAGAGATACAAAAGGCAACTGTATTAGATTATATTTTGGATCAATATCCGCCAGAGTATGAATGGATGAAAGAAAAAAATAAATTATTTTTAAATGAGCTTTATTCGAAATATCAATTACCCCAAACCTATCAAGCATTTTTAGAGAGTAAAGAAGAATTAATCTCACAGGGGAAAGGTACACTTTTAGAACAGTTAGAGTCTGTTCAATCAACCAATTGGCATGAGATTGCACAAGAAGATTTATTAGCTACTTTTGAAGAACGCCAACAGGAAACAGACCAAGAAATAAATGAGTATGCGACGGAACAGTCGTCGAATTGGGAGAGAGCAAAAGAGGAACTAAATAAAGAAGAACAGCGAATGATTGAAGAAGAAGTACAAAGAATCAAAGAGCGGTACGAAAAGAAACGCGACAATGCGTATTCCTTGTGTGTAGAAAAAATCAACAATTTTACTCAGACGAATCAAGAAGCGTTATCGAAAGAAAAAGATAACTTGTTAAAAGAACGTATAAGAGAACGGAAAGAAGAATTCTACCGAGGTTTGCGTACCGATAAGCTAAAGATTAGTAAAGAATTAAATGAGCAACTGAATAAGCTATATCAAACAACAACTGAAGTTCTTATGGAAAAACACGAGCAGATCCAGCAAGAATTACAAGTACAAATTCCAAAATGGAAAAAAGAGTATGCCATTCAACAACAAGAATTAAAAGAACAAGAAGAAAAACAACGACAAAAAGAAAAAGAGCGCGAACAATTAGAAATAAAAAAACGGGAACAGGATCTTGCGGAACAACAAATGGCGATAGAAAAACAACGGTTAGAGCAAGAAAAGGAAAAAGAAGCAGCTGCTCGTAAGGAACGTCAAGAACAAATGGATACATTGCGACAAGCACAGTTAAATTATCTAGCACAACCTCAACCAACGCCTTCAGTAGCTGCTGTTCAAATGCCAGTGAACAACCAAGCAAATTTAACTCCTTCACCACAGCGTTCCTTTAACGGATGGATGGTGGGATGTATTGCAAGTTTAAGCTTGCTTCTAGGTGGAGGAACAGTATTTGCTTTTAATCATATCAATCAATCTTCACAGGCAGATTCTGTAGCCACAACGGCGTCAATCAAGGAAGAAGCCCAGGAACAAGCAAGAAAAGAGTATGAACAACAATTAGAAGAATTATTGAATCGTACCAATCAGTCAACAGCAGAGTCAAGTATGGAAAATAGCAAAGAGAATGATTCTAGTAAGGCTAAAGAAGGATCAAGCGATTCAACTGTACAATCAAACACTTCCGAAAGTTCAGAATCAAATGAGGTGAAATAATGCGTGTGAGAGAAACAACGAAACGAAAAAACAAACCTTTTAATCTAGAAAAAAAGAAATATCTATCACATTTTTATCGCTATGCACCAGCAGGTGAAAGATTACCAGGTAAACATGATAAGCGAGTCAAACAAAAACTAATGTATAGTGGCTTAGTCTATCTCCCTTTAGATTATTTAGTGACAAGAATACCTGAAGCTTTCAGTCGATTTGAAATCATTCAAGGAAGCTTACAAGGAATGAATCTTTTTCAGTTACAGGAAATGCCGCAGATTTTTCATTTTGATTCAGCTGGTTTTTGGAATCCTTTGACCCCAACAACAAGTTTAGGTACACGATTAGTTGTTTCCACCATTTGCGTTGTTCCAGCTGTACTTATGGGCTTGAAAATGGATATGTGGTTTCGTCCGTTAGCCGATGGACAAAAAGGAGATAATCGGTTAATGACGCTAAAAGAAATCCAACAGATCTATCCTCAGATACCGGATACGAAAGGTTCTTTTCCTGGATATGGTGGCATTCCTATCACTCACTATAAAAAGTATTGGTATATCCAAACGGATACCGTCAATACCTGTATTATTGGTACTTCTCGATCAGGGAAAGGGCAGATTGAAGTATTAGCGACTATTGATAATTTATCTCGTGCAGAAAAACAAAGTTCATTGGTCGTCAATGATCCTAAAAATGAGTTGTATGTAGCCAGCAAAGATGAGTTAGAAGCCAGAGGCTATGATGTTTATGCTTATAATTTGACTGAACCGTTACAGTCTATGAGTGATAATCCTTTGGCTTTAATTGTGAAATATTGGCAACGAGGAGACGTAGATACTGCGACACAGCTAGCAAATACATTTACAAATACGATTTATTATGACGCGAATGCTTCTGATAATAAATATTTCAACGAAAATGCACAAAAAGCTGTCAATGCGCTTATTTTTGCGTTGTTAGAACAAGCGGATCAAACAGGTGATTACTCCAAATTAACACCCAATAATCTCGTTGAACTACTTTCAGAAATTGGCGGTTTTAATTATTATCCAGATCCTGAGAATGAATTCAAGCAGCTCAATGCCTTAGATGAGTTCATGAATCAGTTGCCACCTGGAAATTTAGCGAAAAAACAATATGGGGCAACGAAAATTGGCTCTGATAAAGCAAAAGGGAATATTTTATCGACGGCAATCACAGGATTGAACCCATTTACCTTAACGAAAATTGCGAAAATGACTTCTCAATCAACCATCGAATATAAATCGGTTGGGTTTCCCAAATATTTAGATTTGAAATTACACGAAAGTCTATTAAATCAACGAATTAGTATAGAGTTCTATCATGAGGACAAAAAATTTCATGAAGAACGTGTCAAAGTAGGCTATAAAGGATTTTGTGAAATTAATTTTGACTGTCATTTAGAACAAGGGGATCAAGTTTGCTTAAAATATGATCACAAAGGAAAAGAATATGTGGCTTGGTATGAGTTCTCTCAAAAAGTATTGAAAGATGAAAAGGGAAAAATCGTCTATCGAAAAAAACGAGGAGAAACCCATTTGCCAGAATGGGAAAAAGAAGCGGTTCTCAAACTGGATGAAAGTAAAAGTAACTTACTAGTAGAGTCTATTCGGATGCACTATACCGATAAACCGATGGCGATCTTTATGTTGACGCCAGATTTTGATCCATCTAACCATATCATTGTTAGCATTTTTCTTAGTCAGCTATATAAAGAATTATCTACACAGTGTGTTAAGACCAAAGGTGATAAATGTCACCGTAGAATTCATTTTATTTTAGATGAATTTGGAAATATGCCACCGATGGACAACATGGAAGGAATCATGACGGTTACGGCAGGTCGTAATATGTTATGGGATCTGTTTATTCAATCATATAAACAACTACGTGCGAAATATGGTGAAGATAATGCAGATATCATCAAAGAAAATTGTCAAACACATATTTATATTATGTCTTCAAATACAGATACGATTGAAGAATTTTCTCAAAACGTCGGTAACAAAACAGTGGAACAAGAAAATAGTACGATCAATGCTTTGGGAATGAACACACATATCAATCGTAATGTTGATTCAGATCGTATTTTGCCTCCCGAACGAATTAGGAGTCTTTTAAAAGGAGAGACCATTGTTCTTGCACCGTTAAAGCGTGAAGATCTTAAAGGAAACAAGATAAGACCCTATCCTATTTTTAATTCTGAAAAAACAAATAGTCCTTATGCTTATCAGTATCTTGAAGATTTCGATACCTTAGGACGAACTATTCATGATATCGATATTTATTGTACTCACGCAGATCTCGATTTAAAGGCATTACAGATTGATTATGATTATTTCTTACCAGATGAAGATGCTAGAGATCTCTATCATGGACTGCATGAACAATTGGAAGAAAAAATCGAAGATAATATGTTTTATAAAATCGTTCAATCTCTTGAAAATGAGACGGCCAAAAAATTGTTAATTCAATTTTACGAAGAACAAGCAACGGATCGTCTTCAAGAATATGTTGAAAAGTTGATCAAGAATCAAGAAATTTCAGAAATGATTGGGAAACGGTTGTTATTAGAAGCTGATAAGGCGGTGAAAGAATGATCATTGGAGGAATTTTTTCTGGCATAGCCGACTGGTGGTCAGGCTTATTTGGAGAAGGGGATGCAAGTCCAAAAGCTGTAACGAAAGTCTTACAAGATTATAGTAATTATCTGCAGTATCAAGATGTGTTCAGTTGGATTTGTAATACTTTTTTATGGGGGTTGATCAAAGGGTTATATAATCTCAATACTTTACTAGAAAAAACCATTTATCAAAGCTTTGATTTAAAAGACTTATTGAACGCTGCTGGTGTGAATGAACTGTTTCAAAGTTTGATTAGTAAGGTATTAGCTCTTTTTTGTGTTGTCACATTAATTTATTTAGGTTTGAAATTTTTTATGAGTAAACATCCACCAAAAATCAAAAATATCTTGGTGAATTTAGTCATGGCCATGATTTTGATTTTTGGTGGTAGTTCTTTAATCGATGAAGGGCTAAATATCAGTAAAAGTTTTTACGGAGACGTCACTGCAGCAAATAAAGCAGATAAAACGGGTTCACCTGCTTTTCAAATTATTCAAAATAATGTGATCGATGTCAGTACATTACTAGCGACTGACCCGAATAAAGTAGAATCCTTACCAACAGACAAAAGAAATGCCTTGACTGCTAAAAATTTTAAAACAGCGAATATCAATGGGATTATTACTCCTGAACAAGCTAAAGGCATGGCAGGTAATGATAAAAGTGGGTTATCAGATATACAAAAGGATCGGTTAAAGGCATTACAATATCGATTGGAACTGGATGATAATGGAAAAGAAATACCTGTGCAAATCAGTGATGAAGGCTTAGCAAAATATGTCTATACTTCAGGGTATCGCCGATACATTAGTAGTCCAGGGATTATTTTAGCTGGTGAATCTTCTTTGGCGGTGGCCTATTTATTTATCCTATTTACGATCGTTACTTGCATTATTGAGCTGGTATTTAAAAAATTCTATTTAGTGATTGCCGCGTCAACGGACTTTGAGACAGGCCAACGGATGAAAAGTGCGATAGAAGATATTTCTCAATCCTTCTTGTTATTGGCATTTACAATTTTAGAATTACGAATCTATACATTAATGCTTTCAGGTATCGGTGATTTGCATGCAGCAGGAAAGATCAACGGATTTTTGTATGTTGTTGCTTTAATTGTGTTAACCATTGCGTTATTCAAAGGCTCTCAATCGGTTACGAAGATTTTCGGCGTTGATACAAGCCTGAAAAACGGCAGCAATTCTCTTCTTAGCATGTTTGCCTTAGGAAATATTGCGAAAAATGTGGGTAGCGGAGCTAAAAACCTTGCAAGTGCTGGTAAGAGTGGTTTAAGCAATTTAAATGATATTCGTAAAAATGGATTTGGCAATCGAAAAGATGTTACCCCTGATAACGGGGAAGAACAATCAGACGATAAAGCTACAACTGTACCTAATAGTAAGAAAACAGTTTCCGAAATGTTCGGGAAAGCGAAAAATGGTGTTTCTAAAGACGCAGAAGGTCTTGGTTACGTCAATGAACGTGGGTTAAAAGGAACAGCTGAAGATCTTACAGAAAAAGCCAAAGACACCTTAGAAGAGAAATTAGATGGCACGAGAGCCAAAGAATTGGCTGAAGCTGTGAAGAATCCGTCCGAAGCACTAGAAAAACAAAAAGAAAAAGCTTCAGAAGTCAAAGAAGGACTAAAAGATGCGTATGGTGAAGGACAAGTCAGTGCAGCAGTAAAAGCTAATACAACAAGTGAAAAAGAAAATCAAGAAGGTGCAGCGATTCCTTCAGCCAAAGATCACCAAGATGAGTTACATTCTAACGAAAATTCGATCGGAGAAAAAGATTCAGAAGAAGGACAACATGGTCAGTTACCAAAAACCGATCCAGAACAATATCGTTATAAATCTAACATTAATTCTGAAAACGAAAAACGCATTTCAGATTTACCAAAACGAAATCAAGAAGTACAAACGGATGATGATTCCATCGATCTGCCAAATGATAATGGAGTCGAAGTTGGAACTGAAAAATCAACGAAAATTGGTTTACCTAAGGCACAAAATTTATCAATGAAAGATAGTCGTTTGAATCAATTCAAAGAGAATGATCAAAGCTTTGTTCACCAATCACCTGCAGGTACTGTTCAAATGAAACCAAGTCGTTTGCCTGAAAATGGAAATCTGACAACTGTTTCTTACAATTTAGCTGAAAGTGGTGAGACAGGGAATGCGTCCGTTCAAAATATTGTGACAAGAGAAGCTGCACCAGAACCTATTCAAAAAGTTCACACAGGTTACAAGCCAGCAAATGTGGCATTTACTACACCAACAAAAATAAATGTAACAAGAGAAACTAAAAACAGGAACAATGAATTGAAAGAACAGTTATTGAAGGATATCAAACCATAAAAGGCCTACGAGTTAGGCCTTTTTTCTATGTATGAAAAGGAGAAATCATTTATGGATAAATATATAAATATGAAAAATCCTCCAAGATTTAGTGGGGAATGGAAGTTTTTCGCCTTTTTCTTTTTAGATCTATTAACGCTGGGTGGTTGCTTTTTTTGGGCGAAAATAGTCAATAATCTTGTCCACTTACCACTCTTTTTTGCACTCTTGAATTATGGTTTATGGATTGCGATAGCTTTAGTGATTGTTTGGCGCCCCTATAATAATCCTGGTCAACGACAAATTTTTGCGATTATCGAGTCTATTTTTTTTACGGACAAGAACCATTATCATGCTTTAGATCCTAACCGAAATTATCATGGTACGTATAAGGAGGATGAATAAATGCGAGTCAAAGGTCAAAATTCAGTTGACAGAAAATCCATTTTGCAGTTTGGAAAACCAGAAGATCGCTCTATCTTGGACTTATTTCCTTATAAATCGTGTACAGAAGAGGGAGTCTTAATTACTAAAGAAGATCATTTTCAACGTTATTATCGTATAGTTTCAACAGATGTGGAAGGATTAAATGAACAAGAGAAACTGGAACGAATGAATCAGTTGACCACCGTCATGCGTACGTATGTGCCAACGATTAAGTTAGTTAGTTTGACCACAGAGACGGATCTAACGGAACAAATCGTGCAAAAGCGGCAGTTATTAGATAAAAATCGTATGGAACAATCCTTAGGAAGAAATCTACAGCGATTAAGAAAATATGAAAAGAAATTAGTAGAGGAAATCCAGGAATTGAAACGAGCAGAACAAGAACGTCCTGATTTAAGCTTCTTTTTCATCATTGAAGGAAAGACAATCAAGGAGTTACAAACCAGAAACCGTCAATTAATGCGATCTAGTGGCATTTTAGGGTTAAAACCACTCTACAAAAAAGAATTGATCAAGATTCTTTATCGAATGAACAATATGAATGATGAGTAGAAATGGAGAAGAGAGAATGAAATATCCGTTGATATGGTTAGAAAAAGATGTTCCGAAGGAAGAGCCCACTAGAAAATTTCCTCACACGTTAAGCTTGGGTAAGTTGGGAAAAGGGCAATCTTTTAACCAAGTAAAGAATCAAACAAGAAGAGGTGACTGTACATGTTAGAAGCGATTAAAACAGCTTTTTCACCACAAAATGATCAAAAAGTACTTGATCCATTAAAGCAACTAGGAAATCGGGAAATAGAAATTTTAAAATCCAAAGGGTATGATTTAGATTTTTTAAAACAAGTGATGCCACAAGGTGGATTAAATTTCGATGAAGAGTATGTGACCTATGGAAATGGTTATTCACGGTGTGTGACAGTTTATCACTACACAAAAAATCCAACGCTTTTTTGGTTGGCCAATCTCATGAACAATCCTCATACAGTGGCCACACTAGATGTTAGCACAGATGAAAAGCAAAAAGTGATTGATCAAATCAATCGTGCCTTAGATGAATTAAATGATCGATCAGATAACGAACGAAAAGCGACTGACCGAAATAAAAGCGCAGAAGAATACCTGGAACTAGCGGAATATGCCCGAAAATTGACTTCTAATGGGGAAATTTCTAAACAAGTCAAAGTGAGAGTACATGTTTACGGAAACACGATTCAAGAAGTAGATGAACGAGCGCAGGAACTGATTGAAAATCTCAAAGGGATGGATTATCGTGCGGTGACCTATCTGCATAAAACCAAACGAGATTGGCAATCGATGTTTACCATGTTCGATGAACAAGCTGAATGGTTCGGAAATATCAAAGGGCAATCACTACCATCGCTAAACATTGGCGGAGGTTTCCCGTTCCACCACCAAACGCTAAAAGATCCAGGAGGTACACAATATGGGGAAACCATGACAGGCGGCCCATTTGTCTGGAATGCGACGTATAAAAATAGTGTACGGTTGTCTACTAATACCTTGCTTCTAGGAATGATGGGAGCTGGTAAATCGACCGTTCTTAAAATGATCGCGGAAGCCCATTTAGCTGCAGGTGACTTTATTTGGGGCTTTGAAAAGGGAAAAGACTTTATTCCTTTCTTAAAGGAATATAACGGCATTATGGTGCGTTTAGACGGATCTGACGGGATGATCAATCCTTTAGAGATATTTGCCACACGGACGTATGATGAAGCATCCAGTTTATATGACGATGGATCAGTCAAAGATTTGAAAATCAATGAAGCAGCGTCCTATCAAACGCACTTAGACAAAGTGGTCTATCAGGTACAGTTAGTGAGTCCTCAGCTAAAAGGAACGATGAAAGCAGAATTTAAGACCTATTTAAATCGTTTTTATGAAGAGTACGGAACAGTACCACGCGGCTTTACTTCCTCAAACTCGCGTTCAAATACTGAGACGCAAGTAACAGGGAAAGATCCAGAAGCTTATCCGACGTTCAAAGAATTTTTAGACTTTTTAGGACAACTGGAATTACCAGGTGCTTCTCAAGAGAAAAAGAATCGAAAAGAAGAAATGGAATCCATCGTAGAATCCTTATGTGAGACGTATGGCATGATTTTTGATGGTCATAGTACGATTCGACACCTTGACCAACAACAGTTGGTCTTTTTTGACATTGACTCTATTACAGGTTTAGATCGTGGGGTACAACAATGTCAAATGTACATGGCTATGACGTTGATTTGGAATCAGGCATTGATTCAAGGCCGAAGACAACGACGCTTGATTAAAGAAAAACAAATGGAAGAACAGGACTTCAAACGCTTCTTGGCGATGATTGATGAGTGCCATAACGCGATCAATCCAGATTTTATTGAAACAGTAAATTATGTCACAAACTTCCAACGAGAAATGCGTAAAGTAGAAGCAATGACTGTTTTAGCGACACAATCCCCACAAGAAATGGTACCAGAAAATATGTCTTCTGATAACTTCTCGAAACTGAAGAAAGTCTTTGAATTCTCTTCTACGAAGATTTTCATGCGTATGGACGAATCTATTTTACATCATATAGAGGGATTAGTTGGTAAATCAATGACGAACTCAGAACTAGAATCCATTCCTCAACAAAATCAAGGAGACGCTGTGATCAATTTTGGCTCAAAAGAAACCATTCGTGTTCATTTTAGTCCGAACAAACGTCAATTAAAATTGTTTGATGGAGGAAAATAATGGAAAACCAAAACGAAAGTTTAATCAAGCAGTATGTTAAGCGTCGTGCAAAGCGGCGCTTATTTTTGTGGTTGTTTGGTACTTCTGCAGGTTTGATTACTATTTTGATCACTGTGTTTGTGACCCTATTTCTAATACTTGCCGCGGGTTCTATTGATAATTCTGATTCAAGTAGTGGTGGCGAAGCTTTTACAGGAGAATATTCGGAAGGATTACCCATTTATAAAGAAATCAAAGGAAGAGGACAATTTTCAGATGAAATCGCACAATACGCTGTAGGTGCAGCCGTGAAATATAAATTATTACCAAGTGTAATTCTTTCGCAATACGGTTATGAATCAGCGTTTGGTACATCGGCATCCGCAAGAAATGATCTCAATTATTTTGGGATTACGTGGTTCGATGGCTGTTTATTTCCAAAAGGAACTGCACGAGGAATTGGTGGTATTGAAGGTGGTTGGTACATGAAGTTTCCTAACTCTAAAGCAGCCTTCTCATATTACGGTTTTATGGTAGCCACACAATCAAATTTCAATGCTTGTGTAGGAAATAAAAGCCCTGGCGCAAGCTTGTTGATCTTAGGACGAGGTGGTTATGCCGCTGCAGGAATTACTGAAGATAGTGCGTATTATAAAAATTGTATGTCTATTATTAATAAAAATAAATTAACAGAATATGATGAATTTGCGATCAAACATTGGGGTGAAGGTGGTAATAATAACGGAACAATAACTGGTGAGTGGACGAGCCCATTCCCTGGCAGCAGTTTAGATAAAAATTCCTTTAGCGGTGGGCAATTGTTTGGAACGAATCCAGGAGGTGAGTTCCGACCAAATGGTTTCCATGATGGATTAGATTTTGGTTCAGTCGATCATCCAGGAAGTGAAATTCACGCGGTGCATGGAGGAAAAGTCGTGTACGTTGGCAATCCTGGTATTTCAGGTTTAGGGGCATGTGTGATTGTGATTAATTACGACGGTTTGAATATGGTGTATCAAGAATTTGCGAATAGTACAGGAAATTCTCGTGTGAAGGTTGGTGATCAAGTGAAAGTTGGTCAAGTAATCGGGATACGAGATACCGCACACTTGCATTTAGGATTTACGCGAATGGATTGGCGTCAAGCACAAGGGCACGCATTCATTGATGATGGTACATGGATCGATCCATTACCATTTTTAAACAGCAGTAAAAAATAATTTAGGAGAAAAAATATGGAAAATAAAACCTTAAAAATCGTCTTAACAAGTGTAATTAGCATTAGTTTAATCGGTAATATCGCGTTGTTTTGGCAGCTGAAAGAGGAACAAGCGACAAATACCTATAAAATTGAAGAAGTGGCTAAAAACGCGTCTGAGAAGCTCAAAAAAAATTCCTCTGAGGCACAGGCGAAGATCGACAAGTTAAATCAAACCATCAATGAGAAAAACCAAGAAATCGATCAGCTGAAGCAACAAGATGGCACAAAAGCAAAAGAGGAAGTCACTGAAGCACAAAGAAAGACGGCAGAAGAGTTCGGTCAATTGGCCATTGATAAATCATTAAGCAGAAATGAATTAACGGAAAAACTAAAAAATGTCGCAACCCAGGAAGTGATCGATAAATTAAGTCCTGCAGCCGATAATCACCAACATGATGATTACGGAAGTTACTCCTTTACATTAGGTGACGTGCAAACTTACGCTCAAACAAGCAGTGAAAAAGAGCAACAAAACTTTGTGGTATTTGTTGATTATACAATCGGCAATCCTCAATTCAAAGATGTCAAACCGCAAAAAATAAAAGGTGGATTAACTGTCACTGAAAAACAAGTCGATGGGCAATGGAAAGTCACAGACTTTAGTTATTTCACTCGTTAGGAGGAAGAAAATGAGTAAGAAAAAAGGAGCAAGACAACGTTTCAAAAAACGGAAAAGTTATCTTAAATGGCTGGGAATCTTTATGATTCTCGGCTTTTTGATTATTGCTAGTCCGATTTATACGCACAAGAAGGTAGACATACCAGATGAGGTAAGCACGAACGCATTTTTAAACACGAAAGAACTGACAATGGTATCGAAAGAAAAAGGAGCGAACCAGCAATTAGTTTTTGAATTTGCGATCGATGATGAAGATCAAAGCTTGTTAAAAGAACTGGCTAATCTTAATTATCAGGTAGAAGTAAAGACAGCAAAAGGCGATTATCAAGCAATAAAAGTAAAAGTAATAAAGGTGTCTGATGATTATTTTGTAGTGAAGTTAACGCATGTACCAGAAGAATATATCGCTATGCGTTTAACCATTATTCCTGAGAAAATTGATCCAAAAGTAGATATGCAGGAACCGCAAAATCTGATTTATTATGTTCACGAAGATAAGGTCAAAGATCGAGTGAAAGATGAGGATTATGAACAACATGCGATCAATTACAAAGTGAAAGGATACAAGAAAGAACAACAAGCAGCAAAAAAACAAATTGAATCCTTCCAAGCAACCATTGATTTAAATGAAGAATTAGTGAAGAAATTAAAAGATCAATTGCCTTATCAAATCGCAGAGGATCAGGAAAATACTGAAAACAAGATTAATGGTTATCAGCAAGAAATTGAAACATCGAAAACGCAAATGAAAGATCAAGAAGAGATCATTCAAAAACTTCAAGAAAAAATTGATCGTATGACAAAAGAAAATATTTAGTAAAACAGGTGGAGTGAAAGAAATGAAGCGAGTGAATTTGGTCGGAAAAGATACTTTCGCTGAGCAGAAAGTGTTGATTAAAGCCTATCTAAAAGTTGTAAAAGCTAAAGACATTTGTCAAGAAGTGAATTTATCTAACACAACAATATCTGAGTTGAAGAATGGTAGAAAGAGTTTAGACACATTAAAATTCAGATCATTTGAAACTCTATATTTAGCTGCAAAAAAATATTTTACAGCTGACAGTAAATAAAAACAGGAGGATTTTATGTGAAAAAAGTATATCAAAAATGTTTATGGATCAGCTATATCACCGTAGGTATAGCTGTTTTTTTCTTTAGTCTCGCTGTGATTGTCGTTCCAATTTTCTTTTGGTTTATCAATAAAGATTTATCATTTTTGTTTATGAGTTTCCTATCGTGCATTGTGTTGATGATTTCATGTTTAAAGATCCGCAAATTTATGCCGTCACATTGGCAAGAAATGAAGAAGGAATTTAAAGAAGAAATTGAAATACAATCCAATGACTGGATGGAACACACTTGGTTTTCATTGAAATCGAATATCAAGCGAAAAGAATTTTGGACATTACAATTATGGCCATTTGGAAAAATTTGTAGTTATGTTGCTCGTCTTGTTTTCGATTTAGCTATTTACTTGTTTGGGATATTTGGAACAACCTATTACCTGATAAGAGATCCAAATTGGATTTCGCCGTCAGATATTTTTACAGTGCTAATGACATCGATTGTTATAGTATTCGCGTTTATTTTAAGTCACTTACTTCTACAAATTATCAAACAAAAATTAACAATGAGCAAACTTTTTAAAAGTTTATTTGACTTCATTGTTTTAGGAAGTATTCTAACGGCTCTAATAGAATGTATAGATCACTCAGGAAGAACGATAGAGGGATTGAAGGACTTTCTGACAACGTTCATTCAATTTATTAATGAATATATGTATTTATTTGTGCTTGGTTGTGTTCTTGCATTAATCGGGTATGTTTCTACAAAATTCATTAAACGTTCAATTGAAAAAGAAATAGATATTGATTTGATACCAACACTTTTTGGTTATGAGTACTATGTTGACTATGGGAAGTATGACGGGTTGCTTCATACGAATACTGTTCACACGAGTATTCAAGAATTTACGAATAAGGAAATCAAAGACTCTATTCAAGGAGAGCAAAAAAGGAAGTTTATTGACCGAAGAAAAGAGGTCTACAATTTTTATGAAGTCGAAGCGTTCCTACGGTATAGTATCGGAAAAGTGTGGCTAGATGGAAGTCATATTCTACAAAACAAACCATACATTGGATGGAAAAGTGATGCTTTAGAAGTAAGTAAAAAGCTTTCTATGAAAGAAGATGAGATTCAATGAATTCGATCAATTTAAAACATTTATTTGAAGATATCAGTCATCATTTTCAACACTATTCAATTGAGGATAACGAAGAATTGATGCGATTATTCCAATTAAAAGAAAAATACGATTATTTGACATTTATTTGTCTTGAAGGAAGAATTATTGATCCCAAAGAGTCAAAGATCATTTCCCATTTACGGAGATTCAAGAACTATATCAATAAAAATAAAGAAACTATTTCAGCAATAAAATTTGATGGAACAACAAACTTAGAATATTTAGTACGAGTCGAATATCAAAAAAATCACCGACTGATAATAGATGATGAAGGAGAATTAATTAATGGTGGTGAAGAATATGATTGTCTGAAATTTATTCAGTTAAAATTTGAAAGTATTGGGCGTTCTATTTATTTTCAGTCACAGCCATTTTATATCCGATATAATGATTCTCAACATTTGTTTTTACAGGATGAATCAAATGGATTTACCATTTTAGAGCAAAGAAAGACGAAACAAATTGCATTATCTTACGAGAGTTCCCTCACATTCATGGATTGTTCCTGTGAATCAATATTAAAAAAAATCAATCCGTTTATTAAAGAAATGATGGGAGAAAAAGATTCATTGCCTTTCACTTGGGCTGAAATTATAAAAGCAAAAAATAAATATGAGTTATTGTGTAATAAGTATCCAACAAAAAGATTTACTAAAAAAGTAAATAAATATCCTTTACGTTATACGTATGCGTTGATGAAGATAAGAACAAGGGTAACAAGCAAAGAAGAACAGCCGTGAATTTATAAAAGTATTATTAATCAGTTATGTTCAAACGTGCATTTTACCAAGTTTTGCAACAATTATTTTATCTGATTTAATCGACATGAGTTTTTCTTTAAATAAGAAACTCGAATTCAATTTTAAAACAGAACGCGGATTATCAAGACAACATAATCAAATTGTTGAAGAATATAATTTGAAGCAAGTTAGAAGATTAAAAACATTCAAATTAAAACAACATGGTAAATATAGGTTGCTTGTTAAACATTTACAAAGTCATCCTCACTTTAAATTGATTAAAACAAATAAAGAACTCTTTCTGGAAGGATCAACTATGCACCATTGTGTGTATAGCTATTTAGAAAAAATACAAAGAGGTGGTTCAACTATTTGGAAGTATGAACGACGGAAGCATCGTTATACAGTTGAAATAGAGAAAAGAAAATATGGAAATTATGAAGTGGTCCAATGCTATGGGAAATACGATTCATTACCAGATGAACAAGAACTTCAGGTAATCAGAAAAATTGTAGCAGCTATTCCTTACAAATGATTTAACAGCAAGTTTTTCTTATTTTTTAAAGAGCATAAGGAAACGTGATATCACTTTCTTACGAAAGGTGCTAGGTAGGCTGTGCCTACCACGTTTCTAAGGGAAAAATCTGATATCAAAAATTGAGTTTCATGGATAGTCTATGGATAGCAAAAAACCATATTATGGATAGCTTATGGATACCATCCATAGACTATCCATAATGTAAAAAGGAGAATCATATGGATATCATTATCAGAGATATTAATACCAAGTACATTAATGAAATTGATAAACGTTGTGAAGAGTTAAGGACAAAAACAGACTCAAAATGGAGCAGAAATGACTACTTAAAATTATTGATTGAAAACGACTTTGAGCGTCCTTTAATGGACTACAAGAAAGATCAATTTGATCGTTTATTGGAAAAATTTACAGATGTTCAGCTGCATAATACAAAAGTTTTGGAAGCATACACGAACGAGGTCAAGAACTTAATTGAAATATTAATCACACATTAGGAAGGAGATAATGTTCTATGGTTAAAGCGATAGAAAAGCATATTACATTTTATGAAGCGCACGATGAAGTTTTAAAACATATTATGGAAACTCAACCTACGGTAAAAAATTATTCTGAAGCCATTCGATTTTTATGTATGAATTACGATCCAGAAATTGAAAAAAATAATAATATGACGAACGCAAAGTTGAATGCAATGGGAAAGGAAATTTCTATTTTAACCGAAATGGTTTCAGAGTTTGCGGATCTTCATTTGAAAGATACAGGAATACTAATTGGTACAAATTCAACTGTCTATCAAGAAGCAAAAGAGCGTGTGGAAGGGAAAATAAAAGCGAATCAAACGAAAAAGTATTCTCCTAAGATCAAGAAACCAATAAATGAATCTGTTCATGCCAGAGTAGACCCGTTTGATCCAACAAAGTTTTTAAAAAGATAAAAAGTAGAAGGGGAACATGATGAATAAATCGCCTGCAGTCATTCTCACTTGTCAATTTACCTTGCCCAATAAAAAATCTTTTTCAACATACATTGATTATATGACAAGAGAAAAATCGCTGGAAGAAATGGAACGACGTACGCCTGAAGAAGAACAGGAACTGCAACGAATCAAGAATGCTTTAGAGGATTTTTATATTCCTGAAGGAGAAACTTTTTCGGAGAGTAAGAAGGATAAAGAATTCAGTGAAACGGCGAATGAAGCGCAATCGTTGATGGGAAATGGAATCAACTTTGACAAGTTAGAGGAACAAAATTTTACCAAATATCTTTCTTATATGACCCGTCACTATGCGTTAGAACAAAAGAAAGAACTGACGCAAAGTGAACAAAAAGAATACCAACGCTTGAACCAAGCAATAAAAAAATATCAAACAGAGCCACACAAAAAAGCTTCAGGAAACCTTCCTGGAGTTTTTTCTATGGCTTCAGACGAAGTGAAAGGAAGTGATCTGAAGGAGATTAAGCAAATCTTCCAAAGAGGACAACAAAAAGGCTCAATCATTTATCAAGATGTTGTCTCTCATGATAATTCGTATCTTGAAAAAATAGGATTGTACGATCCCAAAACAGATACTTTAGATGAAGAAGGATTAAAAGCAGCTGGAAGAAAAATGATGGAGACATTATTCGAGAAAGAGCAACTGAACGAAACAGGCTACTGGATGGCAACGATTCACCGTAATACCAAACATATCCATATTCATTTTGCTGTTGTTGAAAAAGAAAATACGCGTAAACCTTACACGGAGGTTGAAAATGGTGTGAGTTATATCGTACCGAAAGGTAAGAGAAGACAAGCAACATTAGACGCAATGAAGACCAATTATGTACATGAGTTAGAACGTTTTTCTTATGAAAAGGATCGAATGATTGGTATGGAGAAACGAAATTTATTGACGCGGAAAAGTGATTTGCGTAACACCTTAACAAAAGTGGTAAAAGAGCCAGCGCGTTACGATCGACACGCAATGAACTTATTAAATGAAGTATATAAAACCCTACCTGACAAACGTTCGGAATGGAATTACGGGGATGAAAAACGAACCAAACTTTCACCATACACAAGAGAGAAACTCGATGAGTTAACCAAATATGTGTTAACAAAAGAACCTGAATACCAAGAATATATACAGATTTCAAAAGCATTGAAAGAAGAAGCAAAAAGTCTTTATGGGGAAAGCAAGAGAGAATCAAAGGATGCAGAAAAAAACGCTCTCTTTGATTTAAAAAAGCGCACAGGAAATGCCATTCTAACAGAACTGAAGAAACAGGATAGTCAAATAAAACCTTTAATAGAAAGTATGGATCAGATGCAATCTATTTACAATGAACGATCCTTTCGAACACTTAAACAGTTGCCAACGAATGAATACAAATATAGTTACGAAGAGTTCATGAAGCGCAGGAAACAATTCCAACAAAGAGTTGTCACGCAACGGAGTTTGCGTCAATTAAATCGAACGATTAATGCCCATGAAGAAAAGTACCACGCAAGTAAAGCCTACGAAGAGCAACAACGAAGAATTCAAATGGAACAAGAAAGACAGTAAAGACAGTAGGAGGAATAGCAATGAAACAATATTTAGATCAATGGAAAGTTATAGAAGGATCATTAAGAGAAGAACGAATCGAACAACTTCCCGATTGTTTAGAAAAAGAGCATTTGTTTCAGATAAGAGAAATGTTGAGAAACGAACAGTTTGATCCAAATCAATTTTTAGTCGTTGAGTACCCAGCTACTGGTGTGTACTGTTGTAATCATGTGAAGGGTGAAAAATATTTTATCATTCAAGAATATGAGGGCAAGTTAGCGCCTTATTATATTACTTGGGAAATGAATGAAGAGGAGATCAATAACTTCCCGTGTAAAAGCATTGAAGAGTCTATTTCACTCACAGAATGTTAGTTGTTAAGTGAATAAAAGAAGTAAAAGAGTCCTGAACGTAATTGTCCAGGACTCTTTTTTTCAATGAATTGTTTTCCGCCAATTCAATGAGTGGTGCGATTTGCGACTACATTATATCAAAAGAAAGAGAAGGGAGGAAGAAGAAATGGCTTATTCAACGATTGGAGTTGTTGTTGAAAAAAGCAGAGACAATCTCGTTTTTGTGATAGAAATTCAAACAGGCAGAGCTTTTGTCGTCACAGACAAAGCGGCAAAAGCGTATCAAAGTGGCGATATTTTAACGTTAAATCTGACTACGAAGACGTTCGTCGATGCGGCAGAAGATTATCCATTTGTT
>NZ_JBFOFG010000016.1:0-11015 GCF_040887165.1 Enterococcus sp. C65
GTCGATCAAGCCTTTAATGGCTTACAAGAAATTCAGTTAAAAGGATTATCAGATAATCTTTTCTCTCGGATCACTGTCACGAAAGGGAAATTAATCGTTCGTACGCGAGGAGGGAAACCACATTCTTATTTTGATAATAATTATGCGACTATCCATGTGACAAGAGGAGAGAGCAATGTCTTTTCAAAAGAATATAATGGAAATGTCTCATATCCTGCCCAAACGGAAGAAGTGGATCTACAAAACGGGGATGTTGTCACCATCACGAAACAAGAAGCGAACCAAACTCGTTTTGTTGTCAATCACCCAGAATTAAAACCAAATAATAATGGCGATTATACTTATTTAGTGCAAGATGGTTTATTCGTCGATCAATCGGTAGCTGCTACAGTTGCTAAGACAGCTGTCAATAAACTTTTTGATGGTGAGGAACCAAAAGAATCCAATACCCAAGAGCAAATCAATGATGCGAAAGAAAAAGTAAATGTATTACTTGATTCAAGTTTGAAACAACAATTATTAGCAAAAATTGAGCAAGCTCAGAAGCTTTTTGATTCGTTAGTTGGCTCACTAAGTGTACAAGAATACCAACTTTTAGGTAGTGATCGCTACATTCGCGGAACATTTACCGGAAATATTGACTATTTAAAATTAGAAGTCAATGGCATAACTTATGCCAAATCAACAGTCAAAGGTGAAAGCTTCCAATATTATGCAGTTGATAAAATCAAGAGTCCAAACGATCAAGTCTTTTTGATTGGTTACAATAAAGATAATCGTCAAGTAGATCGTCAGCAAGTCAATGTCTTGCCAGTTCAAGGCGCACTTTCTGAAGTATCCTTTACTCTAAATAGTGCTGATCGCTATATCGAAGGTACTTATACCGGCAATGTAGACCATGTCCGTTTAGAAGTCAATGGTGAATTAAAAGCCAAAGCAGGAGTTTCAGGTAATAAAATCCGTTATTATGCAGTCGATAAAATCAAAAAAATCGCTGATCAAGTTACCCTGATCGCCTATGATAAAAATGGGAATGAATTAGACCGCAAAGGAGTCACAATCCACAATGCATTAGTAGGAACAATTCAGACAGATCCATACGTGTTAGGAAATAGTGACCGCTATATTCACGGAACCTATACAGGTGATGTGGATCATGTTCGTTTAGAAGTTAATGGCGAATTAAAGGCAAAAGCCGGCGTTTCAGGTAATAAATTCCGCTATTATGCGGTTGATAAGATAGATAATATGAACGATAAGGTCAATATTATTGCGTATGATGCCAAAGGAAATATATTAGATAAACAACCAGTAACTATCGAAACGGCAAGAAAAGGTACGATTACACCAAATGAATATAAATTAGGTAACGGTGATAACTATCTAAGAGGTGAATATACAGGAGAAGTTCATGCCCTTCGATTAGAAGTGAATGGCAAACTCTTTGCGCGTTCAGTCCCAGGAAATAGTCCGTTTAAATATTATGCAGTCGATAAGATTAAAAACTTAACGGATGAAGTCTATTTGATCGCCTATGACAATGCAGATATTGAAATTGCTCGTGAGAAAATAAACGTAGTCAAAGAACAGACGATTCATACAACAGAACGACCAGCAGGAACACTAAATGCAGGTATTAATATGGGGAATGGGCACGACCGGCAAGACCTTGGCATTCAGCTTGAACAAGGTTCAAAAATAAAAATCAAGCAAGTAAATCCAAATTATACTGAGAACATGAATCTACGTTTATTAGCAAATGGTTCAAATAAAGAATCTTCCATCTCATTTGGCAAAAATGAAGTGACACTAGAGGCGAAAGATCTCACAGTACCATTTGTTTATACGCCTTATCATGCAACAAATATGGAAAAACCAGTCATCCAAGTAACAGTTGAAGGAACATATCGTAAATTACCTGTATTTGATCTCACTACAGAACAAAGTGAATTTAATCAAACATGGGCGCTTACTAATGGTTATGCGTTAGTGAAAGGACATCGATTCCAGACATTATTCCCAGAGGAGAATAAAACGGAAGCAACCAATAGTAATTTGCGTTCAGTTGTTCAAATGTACGACAATGATATTTTAGGAAAATATGACGAATGGATTGGTCTTTCACCAGATGCAAGTAACCCAATCCACAAATCCTCTCCAAGAAGATATTTCTTTAAAGCAGATGCTAATGGAGTAGGCGCACTCTATTACGGAGGGGCTTGGGCAGCAAACACAAGTTCTTCAGCGGCTCCTTGGTTGGGTGACGGCTGGGGCGCTTTACATGAGATTGGTCATGGTTATCAAGGTCATTTCATGAGTAAAGGAATGAATTCTGGTGAAGTATGGAACAATATTTATGGTGTTTTCTATCAATACGAAAAACTTGGAAAAGAAGAAGCAGATAGAATAGGCTGGCTGTATGGCAAAAATAAGCAAAACTTAGAACAACAAATGTTAAATGCTATTCTTCAAGAAAACCCAAGTTATCAAAGTTTGGATGTTAGAAAAGAACTATTAATTTTGTCTAATATCATCGATAAGGCTGGAAATGAAGGCTTTAAAAACTTCTACGTGAAATACAGAGAATTGGCAAGTCAACCCGGATTTAATGCGAACAATTATCCATTGCCTGATTTATTAGTTAATTATTTAGGTGAAACGAAGAAATATGATTTTTCTCATGTATTGAATGCTTGGGGATTGACTGTTAAAGAAGAGACCAAACAACAAGTCAAAGAACAAAAGTATACACCTGTGGCACATTTAGCTCAAGTCGTGCCAACTGACAAACTATCTGAAGCAATTGAACAATATACTCAAGAAAATCGTTTAAGCTCCGTGCTATCTCTGGTAACAAATGATGAGTTAAAAGCAATGAATTTAACTAGTGATGTCACATTGAATTTCACAGACGAAGAACTATTTGACGGCGTGAAATTAAGAATCATGGATGGCGATACGTTGTATCGAGAAGTGACCTTGAACCAAGGTGAAGTGACACTAGAAAATATCCCGAATGGTGTTTACTCACTGGAATTACAAACAGATACTGGCTATCTGAAAAAACCATATATGTTTGTCAAAGAAGATGGAATGATAAATATTTCTTTAACCAGTTATTTGAAAGAAGCTACGGAAGCTGTCGTTGATTTATTCCAAGAAGAGAATGAAACAGCTATAAAACCAACAATTATGCAAAAAAATATTGATGACGCCAAAGCACTGGTTACCGCTTTACCAGAAACCCAAGCCAAGCAGCAATTACTAGTAAAAGTGGAAGACGCGTATCAAAAATTACAAGAATTTACCTTTAGAGGGCTTGGCGATTGGACGTTTGCTACTTTAAACATAGCAGATGGGGTTGCAACAATTCGAACAAATAACGGCACACCTCACTCTTATTTCAGTGATCGCTATGCAAGTATTTCAATTGTCCGTGACGATCAAACAATTTTTGAGAAAGAATATATCGGAAATCAAAGCTATCCTAAAGCAGAAGATACGGTTGAATTGCAAGAAGGAGATATTGTCACAGTCACTCATCGAGAAGCGAATAATACACGTTTAGCGGTGAACCATGCAGACTTAAAACATAACACGAACGGTAATTACCAATATACGGTAACAAATGGTCTCCTCGTATTAAATCGTTAGTCTTAATTGTTTAAAAGAAAAATTTTCTGATAACAACCATGAAGTTTAAGAACTTCTTTCGATAAATAAAGGGAGTAAAGTGCCTTTTATAATGTCGAAAGAAGTTCTTATATGAATATGAAGAATTTATACTAAAAAAACCAACAAAGCAATTAATGAATGATTGCTTCGCTGGGTAAAGTGATATTGTTTATTGACAGACTACAAGTATGACACATTTAATTATTTAATTTTGACTCTTCGTTTAAGTACATACTGATCTTTTTCATCAAATGCTACCATGTAAACTTTTGAATGTTTATTTTTTATTTTATCAATGGCATAGTAATTAAATGCTGTTTTATCTGTAAATTCTAAGGTAGAGCCACGTTTTATCTCACCATCGACTTCTAAACGAATCGTTTTGATATTTCCGAGTAGTTCTCCAGTAATATGCGTGTCTTTACCTAAAGTATATTCCTTCATTTTGATATTTCTTTTGTAAGCCATTACTACTCCTCCAATAATCAGTTTTCCTGTAGTTTATCAGATAAACAGCAATGACTTTATTTTCATTTTATTGATTTAACAAAAAATGAATAATCCGAAAAGCAAAAGATCTCTATTATTAACTAATGTAAATCACTAATTTGTAGTTTTTTGAAACCAAAGTTGAGGTGATTATTAGAGAATTTTCAATGGTTTTCTTTTTAAAATAAAAGTCAATTAATGGGAGGATTTCATATGAAAAATAGATCTTTGAAAAAGCTGATTATTACAGGAACAGTCATCTTTTCATCAATGTGGTCATTGACGACTCATGCTGCAGACTATACGGATACTGATGGCGTTATTCGAAGCTATGACACAACGAAATTGGTCAACTCTGTGAATGAAAATGAAAAAGCAGTCCTAAATGAGTTAAGTGAAGTAGTAAAGTTAAATGGGAAATCTTTTTCATTTACGGCTAGTGAGTTAAATGCTGCAGAAAATTATTTTAAAACAGTTGAAATTGAACAAGCAACTGCCAAAAAGGCCATAAATGAAATAAAAAAAGCAAAAAAATTATTTAGTCAACAAACAGATGTAGATGTGTCAAATACCACAACAGTGCATAGTGCCGTAAGAAAAATGAAGAAAAATGTAATAAAACAATTAATGAATCATGTTATAAAAACAGGTGATTTGCTCGGCTTAACAGTTGTTTTTGACGATGCAGGTAAAGCATATTTAACACGTAACAAAGAAGCTAATATTACTGTTACAGATAAAAAAGGGAATATTGTTTATCAATCAGGTTCACCAGTTAAACAAACAGGAACAGATTTATCCAACGTTGTTTTAGCAAGTTCCACAAGTGTTGTACTTTTAGGAGTTGTAGGCTTTCTTCTTAAAAAGAAAAGGGAAAAATAATCTATGAAGTATCTAATTCAACTAATCATAAATTTTCTAGTTTCGCTAGCTTTTTGCTTTTTATTTTTAGGAACCATTCTGATTGCAGGGAAGTATTTACAGTTAGATGATATGATAAATTCTATAAAAGTCTTTTTTCTAGATACAAAGCAAACAGCAAAAATTGACACCAAAACACTTGCTGCTTCTGCTTACTCTAAGCAAAAAGAAGGAATGATTTATTCAGTCTATCTGTCCTATCCTAAATTTGGAGAACAATATGGTCGTATTGACATTCCCGCTTTAAATGTAACGAGTCCCTTGTATTGGGGCGATAGTGACGAAATATTAGCTAAAGGTATGGGGCAGTACAGTGGTAGTAAGTTGCCAGGCGAAGAAGGGTATGCATTAATTGGTGGACATACGATTCCTTATTTTTTAAATGTCAATAATCTGGTGATAGGAGATACTATCAACATTAATACAACATATGGCCAGTATACTTTTCTTATAAAAAAAATAAAAATCGCTAAAAAAAATGATAAAGAAATCCTTGATATGTTAGCCACTCAAACTTCAGGGATTATCTTATACACCTGTGATCGCCAAGAAGGAATCTCTTTAACTGACAAAAGACATTATCTTATTGCGGAAAAAGCTTCAGGACCATTAATAACATAGGAGGATACCCAAATAATTGAAAAGTAATACTTTCATAAAGCTACTCTTGAGTTTTATTTTATTTGTTTGGTTGGCTTTAGGAAGCTTCAGCTTGATTTTGCATAAAATAGTAACTGCTAACTACCAAACTAACCTGAATCAAGAAACTTTTATAAAAGAATTGAACAGTTCGGTCCAAAATTATAGTTTAGGTGCGAATTTGCCTAAAAGTGTCTTAGATTCTATTATTACAGAATCCGAGATCAAAGTTGGTCCTAAAAACATGGACTATCCAGCAATAAAAAAAAGAATCGTAGAAAAAATCAATCAATATAAAATGGAGAATAGCACCCCTGAAGAGACAGAAAGAGACAAAGAAAATGTCAATAAAGTGGCAGATGAAATCATTAATAAAATAAAAGGTGAGATAAATACTAGTTTTCTTTTTTTAAACCAAACAATTGAGATGATTATACCAATTACAACTACCTTCATCATCATCATGTTGATGAATGCAACGATTACGATTCTATTATTCCTTATTTTATTTAAGAAGGCGATATTTACCTATTTAGGTTACTCACTTTGGAGTACAGGAATATTATTAGCCAGCGTATCAATTATTTTAGGGCTAATTCCATTTAATCAGTTAGCACTTTCAAGTAAGACAAATATAGCTGTACTTACCGACATAGCCGGCTATGCCTTAACTTTAGCCTTGACGGGCTGCATGATTTATTTATGTTTAGGGAGCATACTGAGTTATTTTGGAAATAGAAATAAAGCGGAGCAAGAGCGACTCAATGAAAACAGGGTATAAAAAGGTATTTCTAACATTTAGCAAGTGCCCCATTCTATTTGAATTGATGCTTAGTTTTCCTTTATTTTTTATTTCATAGACATTGTAGGTGAGGCAGGAACAGAGGCATTTAACTCCAGGGAATTAGAAAGAGTTGCTTCTGATCCCGCCCGTTTATATGTATTTAGAAAGTGATACAAAAGTGTTTTTTACTTTTGTATCACAGTCCATATTTTCAAATAAAAAAGGAGCATATTTTGAGAAGATTCCTGTTAATCATAAGCTTTTTATTGATGTTTTTTTTTACCATAGAAGGCAAAACAGAAGTATATGCTAGTAGTATAGAGAGTACAACAACGACGACTACAACAGCAGAATTAAGCCCAAAAACCAAGTTGTCACGTTTAATTTATAAAAGTAGATTTCTAAAAAAAGAAAAATATACAGAAACATCTTGGCAAGCTTTTTCTACTAAATTAAATGTAGCGGAGAAAGTGTTTGTCAATAGTCAATCCACCAACCAAGATTATGAAAAAACATACTCCGATTTGAAGTTGGCAAAAGAACAGCTTAAATCCAAGAGGAAAGATCTTTTATCTAAGGTAGTCATATGGGAGGCAGGGGGATCTATCTTAGTGTTCTTACCTTTTATACTATATGGAATCACCCAATATAAAGCAAAAACTAAGTTTTAAAGGTCAGGAGACTAACTTCTAAAACTTAGTTTTTATGATTTATTCGTAATTTTCAAGTTTCAATTGATAAATTTTTGAAGGACGACCAATGCCTACAGGACGTTCGCCAACTTCATTGAAGTATTGCAGCATCGCTTTTTTGAAATTTGAATGATCAATCATTTTAAAATCGATCCCTAAAAATTTGGCAAATACTTTTCGGGCTTCTGTGATCGTAAAATCTTTACCTAATACTTGTAAGACTTGTGGTTCATGTTCCATTTTATTTGTCACTCGATTAAATGCTTTCGTAATGATCTCACTATGGTCAAATGCTAAAGTATCTTTGCCAGAAGATTCACTTGTTAGTAGATCTAAAGAAATAGCGACTTCATCACTCGTTAGATGGATTTTGTTTCCTTGGCGTGTCAAGGTAAACCATCGAACTTCTTCTGCATCGTCACCAGCGATCAACGGTTCTTCACCAATAAAAGCCAAGTAACTGACAGTCACGACCCAGCCTCGAGGGTCTCGATTCGGTGTGCTGAAGGTGTGTAGTTGCTCAATATTTTCCTGAGAAATCACGACACCTGTTTCCTCTTTGGTTTCACGTAAGACACTTTCACCAGTGGATTCATTCTTTTGGACAAAACCACCTGGTAAAGCCCATGAATTTCGGTAGGGATGCCCTTTTCTTTGAATCAGTAAAATTTTTAACTGGTCTTCTTCCTTGTTGTAACACATCAACACGATATCAACAGTCAAAGAAGGTTTGTCATATTCTGGGCGTTCTTGCTTTTGATACCAGTCAAGAAAATCAGCTTCACTTGCTTCATGTTCATAATATAACTTTTCCTCTTCTTTAGAAGCAAATTGTTTCATCTTTTAACCTCCTGATGACGTTCTTGTTTAAATAAACTTTTATCTTATTTTAGCAGACTCCAAAAAAAAACCAAAGCTTTCCTTGGAGAAAGACTTCTATACTTAGATAGGGAATAAAAACGGTAGGAGTAAATTGAACAAGAAGAAAAGTAAATAGATCAGTAACAGTTTTCTATTTTCTTCACGAAGTGTTACATACCCACAAAAAATGATATAAAAATTGAGAACAAAACGAAAAACTTGGGTAAATAAAAGAAACTGATTCAAGCTTCCTTGGAGGTTAAAATAACCATATAATCGTATATAAAAATAGCTGAACAGCCAGTGTAACACTGAAAGCAGTGCAATACTGATTGTAAAATAAAGATGTTTTTTTTTCATAAAATTTCAGCCTTTCTTGGACAATGGACTGTCTATTAGTTGTAAACATAAACAACCGAGTTCAGATCCACTTGCTCTTGGATTATTATAAGAACGTTTATTTAGAAGGAAGAACGATTTATTCTTCCTATAAGCAGCTACTAAGTCGAAGCCATGTTTCATCAAAATAAAACAACAGAACAACTACAAGGTTTCGTGACATTGTGAGAGATAACCTACATGTAAACATGCTGCTTACTAAAAATGAAACTTACTGATTCCTAGGTTTCTTCTCACACACTATTAATTATTATAGCATGTTTTACTAGGAAAATAATAAAGGGGAAAGGCATTTGTTAGAGGGTAGCGAAAAAATCGTCGCAGTCTTTTTGATTTATGGTATACTAGCAAGGAAATGAATTCGCATCATGCGATAAAGGAGGAAGAGCCCCATGGCAGAAAAGGAAACTTTTTATATTACGACGCCAATCTATTATCCAAGTGGCAAACTGCATATTGGTAATTCGTATACAACGATTGCCTGTGATGCAGTTGCACGTTATAAGCGATTGATGGGCTTTGATGTGTTTTATCTAACTGGGGTGGATGAACACGGTCAAAAAATAGAAAAAAAAGCAGCAGAATTAGGTGTTGAACCGCAGGCCTATGTCGATAAGATGGCTGCGGATGTGAAAAAACTTTGGAAAACGCTGGATATCAGTTATGACAAATTCATTCGAACAACGGATGATTATCATAAAGCGGCTGTTCAAAAAATCTTTGATCGTCTAGTTGAACAAGGGGATATTTATCTTGGCGAATATGAAGGCTGGTATTCTGTTTCGGATGAAGAATTTTTCACTGAAACACAATTAGCAGAAGTTTATAAAGACGAAGAAGGAAATGTAATCGGTGGGAAAGCTCCGAGTGGGCATGAAGTCGAATTAGTCAAAGAAGAATCTTATTTCTTTCGTATGAGCAAATATGCTGATCGTCTTTTAGAATATTACCAAGAACATCCTGAATTTATCCAACCAGAATCTCGTAAGAAAGAAATGATCAATAACTTTATCAAACCAGGATTAGAAGATCTTGCTGTTTCCAGAACGACATTTAGTTGGGGAATCCCTGTGAAAGACGACCCTAAACATGTCGTTTATGTTTGGATCGATGCGTTATCTAACTATATAACTGCATTAGGTTACGGCTCTGATGATGATAGCCTATTCCAAAAATATTGGCCGGCAGATGTCCATATGGTTGGAAAAGAAATTGTCCGTTTCCATACGATCTATTGGCCGATCATGTTGATGGCATTAGATTTACCGTTACCGAAAAAAGTCTTTGGTCACGGTTGGTTGTTGATGAAAGACGGAAAAATGTCTAAGTCAAAAGGAAACGTGGTTTATCCAGAGATGCTAGTTGAACGTTATGGTCTCGATGCGCTGCGTTACTATTTACTTCGTGCTGTTCCATTTGGTTCAGATGGCGTATTTACACCAGAAGAGTTTGTTTCTCGGGTCAACTATGACTTGGCGAACGATCTTGGAAACCTATTGAATCGTACCGTTGCAATGATTAATAAATATTGTGATGGGATCGTTCCTGACTATGCTTCTTTAGTGACGCCTTTTGATAGTGAATTATCAACAACAGCTGCAAATGTCGTTGGACGATATCATGATGCGATGGAAAAAATGGAGTTCAATACGGCATTAGCTGAAATTTGGGTCTTGATTTCTCGTGCGAATAAATATATTGATGAAACAGAGCCATGGGTTTTAGTCAAAGACGAGGACAAGAAAAAAGAATTAGCGAGTGTAATGATCCATCTAGCAGAATCATTACGGATCACTGCGATCTTATTGCAACCGATCATGACAGAAACGCCAATTAAAATCTTTAATCAATTAGGACTAGACCCAGAAACGATGAATCTTCAAGGCTTGCACTTTGGCGAATTTCCTTCTGGAACAAAAGTGGTTGCTAAAGGTACGCCAATTTTCCCACGGTTGGACATGGAAGAAGAAATCAGCTATATCCAAGCGAAAATGTCTGAAGGAACACAAACGAATGAAGAATCAGTGAAATGGGACCCAGAAGAAACTGAGCTTGTTTCAACTAAAGACAAACAAATCAAATTTGATGTATTTGAAAAAGTGGAATTAAAAGTAGCTGAAGTCATCAACTGTCAAAAAGTTGAAGGAGCAGATAAGCTATTGCAATTTCGTTTAGATGCGGGAGATAACCAAGACCGCCAAATTTTATCAGGTATCGCTGAATTTTATCCTGATCCAAGTGAATTGATCGGCAAAAAACTAGTAATCGTAGCGAATTTGAAACCACGTAAGATGCGTGGACAAATCAGTCAAGGGATGATTCTTTCTGCAGAAGCACCAGATGGCACGTTACAAGTAGTCGAAGCACCAAAATCAATGCCAAATGGTTCAGAAATTGGGTAAGATGAACAGCCATATGTTTTAGGCGAAGAATCAGTAAGCGTGAATGGTGAGCCAATCATCATAAAATAGTAGTGTAGTCAAATGATGTTGGTAAAGAATAATCTTAGAATATTTTGGACAGAAAGAAGAAATACTTCTTTCTGTCTTTTTTAT
>NZ_JBFOFG010000017.1:0-9033 GCF_040887165.1 Enterococcus sp. C65
TTCTATGTAAAACAAAAAGAGCTGCAGTCCTACATTAGGATTGCAACTCTTCTTTCTTTATATGCCCATCGATCGTGTAAACTGATCGGGATTTCTAACATACATGCTAGCAATAACCAGCTGATTTCGTTTATTGAAGTGACCTGTGACGGCAATATTGTATTTTCCATCATCCATAATTAGCAATTTATCGATAATTTCAATATCTGCAACTACACAATTAATCGATTCATGAATCGTTTGTAAAGTAAAGCGAACCAATAACGGTTGCGTTTTTATTACTCGGATTTTATCAAGCAAACCAACATATTTGTTCATCACAATCACCTCGCTAAAATTATAGCAAAAATCCAATCATTTGGAAATTTCAATTATGCTATAATAGTCTTGCTGTCTGCTACCCCGGCCTAATCTGGCAAGGGGAGGAGGTTATAGGTTTGAAAATTCTTTTTGATTTTGTTTTTGCAATCATGGCAGAAGTAGCCGCGCACTATATCTGCAAATGGCTTGATTGTAAATTTGCCAAGAAAGACAGTAAGCCTACCCGTTAATTCTTATAATAGAAACGTAAAAGAAAACCACTAGCCCGCCAGCTAGTGGTTTTTGGTTATAGATTGAAAATTCTTTTTGTTGACTAAATTATAACATAAACCGTAGCAAATGCAACCAATAGAAAATGCTACTTAGAACGGTAGATCATCATCGCTAATATCGATTGATTGTCCACCAAATGGATTCTGTGAAGCGTTCAATCCATTGTTATTAGGCGTCGCTGTATCCCGTTGTTCAAAAGTGGTGGTGCTTGGACTGGTGGACGATTGATCAGCGTGCGCACGGCTTTCTGTCGCTGCTTTGCTTTCTAATAGTTGGAAATTATCGGCCACAACTTCTGTCACATACACACGTTGTCCTTGCTGGTTGTCATAAGTCCGCGTTTGAATCCGCCCAACTACACCAATCAAGCTACCTTTTTTAGCTAATGTCGCCATTGTTTCTGCTGGTTTGCGCCAAATCACGCAGTTAATAAAATCGGCTTCTCGATTGCCGTTTTGATTCGTGAAATTGCGGTTAACAGCTAGGGTAAAAGTCGCCACTGCTGTGCCACTTGCGGTATAACGTAAATCTGGATCTTTGGTTAACCGTCCTACTAAAGTTACATTATTAATCATCTTTATCTCTCCATTTCTTGATTCATTTGTTGTGATTTCTTAAAATTTTGTTTTCGTTCTACCTTCTCTTGCTCTACAATTGATTGCATCAAGGAATCAACGGAAGTTAGTGTAGATTCGAAAGAAATGTCTTTGGCAAAATAGTTTTCTTGTTGGTATCTTTTCCACTTTTCTCTCAAACCCTCATCCTTCATCAATTGAGGCATTTCCTGATCATACAAATTCTTAAACACAGATTGATTATTTCTTTCCTTAAATGTTCCTTGAACACTCTTATACAAGTTTCTCTCATCGATGCGTTCTAGTTTAGGGATCATATACAAATCATAAAAATCTTTCATACGCGAATTATCTTTTCCAAAACTTAACGTGGCATGTAATTTTTCAGCTAGAATTTGTTCCGTAGGATAAGCTGGAATATGAATCTTTTTATCTTCAAACATTAATTTGTGTTCATACATCAATGCCGCTGGAATAATAGAATCACCTGAAGTAACATCTAATTTAAATGGTACACGTGCATTCTCAAGATAAGCAATAAACTTTGCTTGAAAACCTTGGTAATAATCGGCTTCCCTCGTCTCTGTTAATCCCTTTAATTCAAATCGAATTCCATCTTTTGTGGGATCAGCTGTTAATTCAGAAAAAACAGTTTCTAACTTTTCTTTTGTGAGTTTCGAATTTCGATAAGTCGTATCAATATCAACAGTTGAACGGTTTTCTAACCCGTATTTTGATCCGATCAGAAATCCCCCTTTTAATACAAAATCATCATGATAAGGAGATTCAACAATACGTTCTAATAATTTTTCCATCATATAATATCTTTGGACAATTTGTGGATTTAAATGTTTCTCTGTTGCAAAATTTCTCGTTTTTGCTTTAAATTGTGTCGGTGTCATTCACCTTTAATCCTCTCAATAAAGTGGCAACATATACAAAGTCATTTCTTTTGGTGATTTTAAAATATCCATGTATCTTCTTAGCTTATTTGTATTTCTACTGGTACTTGTCATATATTCTTTTAATGCTTCTTGTTTTACCTCTACGCTTGCTTTATATCTTGGATTCCACATATCACATAACGTTCGCTCTAAATCATAGACTAAAATTTTATTGCCGTAAAAGCTTTCTGTTTCTGTGACTCCCAGGTCAAAATTTTCTTTATTAGTGTAATGCGGTTGAATGGCATACTGATCTAATTTCTCCTTTGATACATTGTATCCTTTAGGAAACATCATATTGATCTTTTTAGGGATATATGTTCCTACTTGAAAAAGATCGAGCGCAGTCTCATGAGAAAAAATCCCTCTGGAATAGATACTCTGAGCGAGATACAATTCATCCACAAACGCATCCTTTAAGGTATAGAAACCTGGTGCTACCTTTTCTATTTTATCCTTTTCGGCTAATCGATCTAACGTCATAGGCGATAATCCTTCACTTCTAGCATCCTTCAAGGATAGGTTGCCATTATGTTTATCAAAAATACATTGGATTTTGTCTTTCATTACTCTTCCCCTAAAGTTAATATAAAACTAACACAACTATAACATGTTAGTTTTATATTAACAAGAAAGGAATTTATCGATCTAATTCGATTTCTTTTTGAATCCGTTGCTGGTTCTTTAATTGCTGCAGTCGTCGTTTGCTGGCACGCATTTTTTCCTGTTCTGAACGAATTTTGGCTTTTTGATTTTCGATTTCTTGTTGTTTGTGTGTTGTATTACGCATAAGATTAACCCTCCATTATTTTGTAGTGCGTCGTGTTCTCTTCTTGAAGTTCGTTTTTTTCTTTTCAGAAAATTCAAAGCCTGTAGTGAAGTCTTCTTTTAAAACGATCGTTGCTTCAAACGAATCCTTTTGTCCTTTTAACCCTTTTACTGTCTGGCTTGTTCGGCCATTTTGAATGAGTTCCTTCAGCTGTGTCGCTGTGAGTTTCTTTTTGGCAATCGTTGTCCATAATTTAAAATCACAAGCTTCAGACGTACATGCGGCCACCTTTTGATAGAGTAAGACTTCTTGTTCCTGGCATTTTGGACAAATTCCTAAATGACGCGCGGCTTCTTGCTTTTCACTGGCTGCTTTCACTTCTTGTAACGTCGATCCAAAATCAGTGGATTGGATTTGTCCTGGGACGACTTCCAATAAGTGAGAGACAAATTTTTGGATATTGGCTAGAAAAGTGGTTTGTGTTCCTTTTCGTTCTCCAATCTTTAACAAGTAGCTTTCCCATTTGGCGGTCATTTCGGCGCTCGTAAGCAGCGGCTCTTTTTCCACGGCTTGGCAAAGCAAAATCCCTTTATTCGTCACCACGAGCTTATTTTTCTCTACCTTGATATATTCCTTTTGTTTCAAGGTTTCAATAATATTCGCCCGTGTCGCTTCTGTACCGATTCCTTCCACTTCTTTCAATATGGATTGCGCTTCTTCACTATCCACGGTTTTCCCAGCTGTTTTCATTGCAGTGATCAACGTACCTTCGGTATAAGGTTTTGGTGGCTTTGTTTCTTTTTCAAGGACTTGTAGATCTACCGTCACCATTTCTCCTTTTGTCACTTTAGGAAGTAGCGGCTCTTCTTCCTTCTCTTTTCCGTCGCTCTCTTTTCCAAATAACTTCTTCCAACCTAGATCTACCGGCACTTTTCCGATTGCTTTTAACTGAAGCTGCTGAACCTGCGTCAAGATAGTTGTTTCTTCATAGGTATATTTTTTCGCAAACATGGCCACCGTTGTTTTTAACACTTGTTCATAAATAGCCTGCTGCAGTGGACTTAGTTGTTCAAAAGCCGCTGCTGTCATAACCGTTTTTGTAGGAATGATTGCGTAATGTTCCTGGACTTTCTTATCGTTCACATACCGACTATTCGGCGTATGAATAGGGGTTGGAATTTCTTCAGCCCTAAAAAAATGCTTGTATTCGTCTAAGTGATCCAACAGATACGCATATTCCCCTTCCGTAATATAAGGGGTATCTGTTCGCGGATAGCTTAGATATTTCCCTTCATACAAGCCTTGCATGGCTTCCAAAGTGTCTTTGGCACTAGCTTTCATGAGTTGATTCATTTTAGACTGAAGGCTAGATAGAGAAAAAAGACGTGGACTTGCCGCGCTTTTTTTCTCGGTTTCGACTTCAAGAATCGTGCCTGGCTGCTTTCCTACTTGAACACCTTTTTCTTTTAAATAGGCTTCAAATGCTTCTTGCGTCGCTTGGGTTTCATTGGGATCAAGCTTCGCATCAAATATGCCATTTTGAGCGGTTACTTGGGCTTTCCCTTCAAAATAAGGCTCTTTTTGGAAGTTTCTAATCTTTTTCTGCAGCTGATAAATCATGTAAAGCGTTGGGGTTTGGACTCTGCCTAAGGAAAAACTTCCTGGTATGCCCTTTTGCTGCAAGAGTAAACTATACAGTGGGCTGCCGTTCATGCCGATCAACCAATCAGCGATCTGGCGTGCTTGTGCTTCTTCAAATTTGGGATAGGTCTCTTCTGCGTCTCGTAATTGCTGGAATCCCTGATAAATGGCTTCTTTTTCTAAGGAGTTGATCCAAAGTCTTTTAAAGGTTTTTCCTTGATCAGCGCCTGCTTGTTGAATGATCGTCCAAGCGATCAGTTCCCCTTCACGATCGCTATCTGTCGCAATAATAATGGTGTCGGCCGATTGAAGTTGCTGTTTCACCACGTTGAATTGCTTTTTCTTATCTTTAGGAACATGATAGTGATAATGTGTAGGGAAAATAGGCAAATGCTCTAATGACCATTGTTTCCAATTTTCATCGTACATATCGGGCGAATCTAACTCGACTAAATGACCAAAACCATACGTGATCACAGTTTCACCAGGAAACAATCGATCTTGGATTTCAAAATACCCGTCTTTTCGGGTGGCTTTAGAAAAGCTATCGGCATAGGCCTTCGCTTGTGACGGTTTTTCTGCTAAAATGACAGTTTTCATCGTGACGATCTCACTCCCTTTCTTGTTGTCTGCCTTGTTGAAACAACATCGCACGTTTTTGCTTTCTAATTTCCTGTTGATGGATCTCATGCTTCAATTGATCGTTCCAATCCTTTTTCACTTCAGGTACAAATTCATGTTCATGATTTTTATAGCCTTTGTAGTATTGTTCTGCTTTATAAGAGAAAAGAATCTGAGAATTAATATCCCCTTTTCCTTGATAAAAACGATCAAAATCATACGTACCATTCGAGCGTTCACAATCTTTTAATTCTTTTGCGACTTCTCTACAAATATCTTTCAAACTAATGACTTCTATTGAATCGTTAACAGAAAGCTGCTGACCAAAAGACGCATTGACTTTGTGAGCGGAAACCAGTTGGTTCGTTAATTGCAGATTGTTTTCTGTCTTGTGTATGGCCATAATAGCTTCTGGTGTGACCTTTTCTTCTTTTGCGGCTTCTTCATAAATGACTTTGTATTCTCTTGGCACTTGCCAATCATTAGCGATTCCTCGTTCACAACGTACTTTCTGATTCGTAAATGGATCAACTGCGCCCATTAATTGTTCTTTTTCGTAGAAAATATGTCCTGCACGATCATTATCCACACAAATCTCGATGGATTGAGGAAAGGCTTGTTTCTTTCTCAATTCAGATACTGCCTCACCAAAATAATGACTGATCACATGGTGTTTTAACCCTTCCATAGAGACTAACCACGTATCGTTTAACTGATCACGATTCAGTGCAGCGTAGCTAAGTAAATCAATACTACTCTCAAAAAATTTCAACTGTTTAGGATCACCAATCCTTAGGTTAAAGCCATGATTCGCTGTCGAATTTTTATCTATATGCTTATATGTGCCTCTCTCACCAAAACGTTCATAATCAATGAACGTTCCTTGATAACTCGCCCCTACTGTCTCTTTTGTCTGTGGATCTTTCCATAAAAAGGCGACCGCATGATCCAAACGATCGTCTCGAACTAAGAAATTTTGCCGTTCATGTTTTGGCTTTAGTTCGGCAATCAATCCTTCTTTTTCTGCATAATCAATCAACCAATCGGGCAGTTTTCGTTCTTCCTTCAGATAATTCCTTCCTTTTTCTGTGAGTGGTTGATAATCAACGGGGTGATCTTTGTACTTTTCTGTCTCAAAATGAAGATTTTCCACTCGTTCTGTTTTGTCTTCATTCTTTAGAATAAAATCAGTGGCTGCTTTAAATTGTTGCTTAGGGTCTTGGATCTCTTTGTCTATAAAAAAAAGTTTAGCTAATTCAATAATGTCGCCACTAATATTTTGACTATTCCAATAAAAACGTTGTTTTCTTCGATCAAAAACAAAAGAATCATGGTCTTCTAAGCGATAGTCACGTCCTTTATTGACTACAGCCATTCCATTGTTTCGTGCAAAATCCACAATATCCATTTGCTTGCATCGATCAATGAGACTCATTTTTTTCTCTGTCATTTTCAAACCTCCCAAAAGAAAAAAGACTATCCATTTTTCAGATAGTCTTTCTTACTTGTTTTATACGCGTTCTTTTTGTGACAATTGTTGTTCATAATAGATTTCATTTTTTCGTTTGGCCACTTCTGACACTGTCTCAAGTGAAAATCGGAATGGATTTCCTAGCGCAAATTCTTCTGAAGGTAACGCCGTTTGGATCTCTTTTCCATAACTTTTTCCTTTTAAAATTACTTGATTATGCTGCGGATCTTCAATAAACGCCGCATCCTTCAAATGTAACGTTCGACCCGTATCTTCTTCCATTACTTTCCCGTCTTTCTTGTCGATCCAAAGTGAACCAACAGGAACAATATTCTTTTGTTCTGCCGTTTCTACAGTATTTTTATGCTCCTGCTGCACTTCTGCTGGTTGGATCTCTGGTTCTCTTTCTCTGTATTGATTGATTTCATTAGAAATGGTTTGAATGAATTCATTTGCGACACGGCTGACATCATTCATGATTTTCCCACGTTCCGCAGCTTCCTTATCATCCAACGTCTGACCATTCTTCGTCCATGCTGCAATATAAGGAATAGCTTTCTCCGACGTGTCCATTCCAAAATGTTTGCACACAATATAAGAAGTCATTTCTGCCTGCAATTCTTTGGTTGCGGTGTCTAATTCTGAAAATTTGTGCATTCTTGCATGGGCTAATTCATGAATACTTGTAGCTAAATGCTGCGTAGGAGTATTTCGAGTATTCATCACGATTTCTTCTGCACCAGTGACCTTGTCATAGACATAAGCCCCACGTGTTTGTCCTAATTCTCTTTGATAGATTTCGCTCTCCGTCATATCTCGAATTTGAATTCCAATATTGTTGGCTACCGCTTGAATCCCAGCTTGAAGTTCTGACTGACCTTTAGCATCCAATTGAAAATCAAAGACACGGTTCGGGAAGATTTTCGGATAGTCTTCAGGCTTCAATTGTGTTTGTGTGATATCAAACACTTTTTCAATCGTGTAGTAAGGCTTTTTGATCACTTCGATTTGACCACTTTCGATTCGTTTTTTATCTTCTGGTGTAGCTTCTGTTTCTCGAACAAAACCACGTCCTTTCTCATAAAATCCTTTGACCGTTTTTCTGACAAAGATCTTGTTTCCTTGTTCCCCTTTTTTGATATAGATTCCTTCTTTTTTCAACGCGGCACGACCTAAACAAGCCGTTGCTCCTGGAAATTGTTCCTCAATCAATAATTGATTTCTAAAGGATCGTTCTGGAAAACGAGACATAAAATTCAAAAGTTCTTTGACGTCTTCAGGTGAATGAGTATGCTTTTTCACCGCATCAAGCGCCTGTTGGGAAAGTGATTTGACTTCTTGCTTAATCTCTTCTGCCGTTCGTTTTTGATAGCCCTTTTGTTTTGTTTTTGTTTCTTTCGACTGCATTTGTTCTTTCGAAACAGGTTCATTTTTGACCGATTGTTTTTGTTCCTTCTCAGGTACTTGTTCGCACAATCTAGCTAACTCTAAATAGATGGGGTGATTACTATTGACGCCATCCCCTAGATCCATTCGTATCTGATCGACTACTTCTCCATTCTTCACTTCTTCAAAATAGAATTTATAATAGCCTGCTTCTGCAGCGTACTGGTTATCCAACGCTTTAAGTTGATCGATCAATTCTAATGTTACGATCTCCCCACCATAACTTTTCAATCCTTTTTCTGGATCATTTTCGTTGAATTCTACTCGATAGAAATGATCGTTTTCTTTCTCCTTCAATGAATCAGCTGGCGCAGCCTCTTCAAGTAATTCACGAACAGCTGCTTTTTCCTCTTCCGACGTGGCTTGGTATTTTTTTGATTCCTCAAATCCCCCGTTTTCATTCAGTTCTAAAGCAACTTTTCGATAGCCTTTCAAAAAATAAATGGTTGGATTTTTTTTCCATTGCGTCACTCGTCCGCTGTCAATGATCGCTTGTACTTCAGGGAGGATATTTTCTTTTCCTTTTTCTGATTTTTCTTTCAGCTGTTCTAATGTTTCCAATTTTCGTTGGTATTTTCGGATCGTGGCAGCTGAAAAAGTCGATTCACCTTTTTCAAAGCGTTCGATTTCTTCTTTGATTCTTGGAATATTTTCGATCGTCATGTCCAGGCCACCGTACTTGTTATAACCCATTTCCTTTAGCTCTTCTTGTCTTTCAAGTTTTTCTACCTGTTTTTCTTGTTGCTTGATCTCTTCTCTCAGACTTTGGACTTTATTTTCGATTCGTTCTTGTTGCCTAAACCAAGAATGCCCGTTTCTCTTATCGTTCATTGGTTGACCGTTGGTCTTTCTTTGGTGTTCAAACATCTTTTCGATTTGTTCATTTAATTCATTTTGCAATCGTACTAATTTTCTTTTGGATTTTCCCAAACGACTATTGTCTAGTGGTTCTTTTTCTTCTGCCATGTCCGT
>NZ_JBFOFG010000018.1:0-6958 GCF_040887165.1 Enterococcus sp. C65
CCTGCCCTCTGCCACCTCAGCAAAGGGGGGTTTTGCTCTCGTGCTCGTTTAAAAATCAGCAAGGGACAGGTAGTATTTTTTGAGAAGATCACTCAAAAAATCTCCACCTTTAAACCCTTGCCAATTTTTATTTTGTCCGTTTTGTCTAGCTTACCGAAAGCCAGACTCAGCAAGAATAAAATTTTTATTGTCTTTCGGTTTTCTAGTGTAACGGACAAAACCACTCAAAATAAAAAAGATACAAGAGAGGTCTCTCGTATCTTTTATTCAGCAATCGCGCCCTTTAATGGAACAAAAAGATTTGAATTCCTGTTATAAAAAAAGGATCAATTTTGAACTCTCTCCCAAAGTTGATCCCTTAACGATTTAGAAATCCCTTTGAGAATGTTTATATACATTCAAGGTAACCAGCCAACTAATGACAATGATTCCTGAAAAAAGTAATAACAAATTACTATACAGATAAGTTGACTGATCAACTTCCATAGGTAACAACCTTTGATCAAGTAAGGGTATGGATAATAAACCACCTACAATTGCAATACCTGTTCCCTCTGATAAAAAGCTGGTAAAGTTAAGCAAACTCATTCCAGCACCAGCTTCCTGCTGTTTCAAGCTACTTGAAACAATTGTTGATATAACTGTTTTGGTGAACGAAAGCCCACCTAAAACAAATACGATTATAATTGTCATGAACCATGATGTTGTTTCTAAAAGAAAGGAAGCAGTTAAAAAGCTAACAGAAAGAAATGTAACTCCGATGTTTAACACGTATAAAGGACCTCTTCTATCAACAAGTATCCCACCAATGTAGCCGAAAATAATGACACTCATTGTTCCAGGGAAAATAATTACACTTCCGATTTCGGCAGTACTTAGCTGGTGAACATCTTTCATCATATAAGGAACCATAGAGACAAACCCTGCTACTGTTCCAAATATAATTCCCCCACAAAGAACTCCAATCATAAAAGGTATATTTTTCCCTAATCCGGGATCAACAAAAGGATCTGTTACTTTCCTGATATGTTTTACAAATATCAGGAATGACAGCACGCTAACGATAAGAAAAGAAATGCTATATGATGTTGTAAACAACATAAAAAATACAATGCCTACAGACATTAGTATAATTCCTTTGATATCAAAATGACCTTTTATCCTTACTTCTTTCTTTAATAATTTCATAAGAAACGGAACAGTGATAATTGTTATCATAGGAATGAGTAGAAGATAGGACCAATGAATATAATGGGCTATCATTCCACCAATCGCTGGACCGACTCCTTCTCCCATGGCTACTATCGATCCAATAAGACCAAATGCTTTACCCCTATTTTCCTTTGGAATATAGCGCGCAACTACAACCATTACGAGTGCTGGAAATGCAGCTGCACCAGCCCCTTGAATAAAACGAGCCATAATAAGTAAGGAAAAGAAAGAATGGCCAACAAACCCAATTACCGACCCGAAACAATTTATTATAATTCCAAATAGGAGTAACCTTTTGATGCCTAATTGATCAGATAGCTTTCCATATACAGCTGTTCCAATGGAAAAGGTTAACATAAAGGCTGTGTTCACCCAGTTTGTACTCGCAGGTGGTTTATTAAAATCATTTGCAATATCAGGTAATGAGACGTTCAAAACCATTTCATTTAATACGCTAAAAAAAGATAAAATGCAAAGCCAAATTAAAATTTGGTTGTGTCGTAAATTCGATTGTGAATAGGATGTATTCACATTTCACCCTCCAATAATGAGGGCAGACGTAGTTTATAGGGTTAATGATACGCTTCCCTCTTTTAATTGAACCCTGTTACATTCATTTCACTTCATAATTAATTCCTCCTTTACACTTTAATTCAAATCTTTATTAAAAAATATTTCATCTTATTTAACAAGAAACCATATTTATATAACAACATAAAATACACTAAGTTATTTTATTGAACATATATCGTACTTTATCTATCCGACTATTTGGACGACGGGGCTGGCAAACAGGTTCACCGGTAGTAACATGGTACCCTTTTAACTCTGTTAAACAAACACTACGTCCATTTGTAAAGAAAGTTAAATCACTACGATATTCTTGAATACACCGAGCAGGGATTTCTCCACTAAGAATGACCTCATTATTTTTCAATTGAGTGTCTACGATGTTCGCACAATATTTAGGAGCATCGTTGTATGCTCGTGAAAGATATTCCTGTGGCGCATAAATTTTAAAACTAAGATATGGCTCTAACAATTCTGTTCCAGCTTTTTTTAAGACTTGTTCCAATACAATAGGAGCAAGCATCCGAAAATCTGCTGGGGTACTAACAGGGCTATAGTATAAGCCATACTTAAAACAGATTTTACAATCCGTCACATTCCAACCATATAATCCTTGTTCGCAACCATAGCGTATCCCTTCCATAACTGCATTTTGAAATGATTGATTTAAGTATCCAAGAGAAACCGAGCTCTCATACTGCATTCCACTTCCCAACGGAAGCGGTGATACAGATAAACCAATGGAAGCCCAGAAAGGATTTGGCGGCACTTCGATGTGAATGGTATATTCTGCATTTTTTAACGGTCTCTCCATATAAATGACTGTAGGCTCTTTTAGTTCTATCTCCACATGATACTTTTCTTGCAACAGTGCACTAATCACTTCCATTTGTACTTTCCCTAAGAAAGAAAGTATAATTTCATGTGTCGTAGAATCCACATAATATTGTAGAAGCGGGTCACTGTCGGAGATTTCTAAAAGTGCATCAAGTAACATTTCCCTTTGTTGAGGTTTGCTCGGTTCAACAGTTGTTTGCAGCAGAGGGAGCGGATTTTCAATTCTCTCTCTCTGTGGCAATAGCTTTGTATCTCCAAGAACACTATTTAGCTTCAAAAACTCATTTTGCAAAATAACAATTTCCCCGGAATAAGCCTTATCAATTTTACATAATTCACCATTTATTGAAGTATACATTTCTGTAATTTTTATTTTTTCCTTTTCCGATATTCTAACCGAATCCCGCAAATGCAGGATTCCGCCATAAAGGCGTACATATGCAAGACGTTGTCTTTCTTCCGAATATTCAATTTTGAAGACATTTCCGCAAAGTTCAGACTTCTTTCTGTATGTTGATGAATAAAATTTATTCGTTATCACTTCTATAAGCTGCTCAATCCCTATGTTGCTTTTTGCGCTTCCATGATAAACAGGGTACAAGGAGCAATTCTGAAATCTTCTGATTTCCTCTTGTTCGAGTTCTAATGCTTCTAATGATTTACCGGACATATATTTCTCTAAAAGGTCATCATTTCCTTCTATTACCACATCCCATTGCTCAGGTTCCGTACAGCTCATCACACACATATTAGGGTGCAGCTCTACTTTCTGTTTGATTATAATTTCCATAGAAAGTTTCTCTTTAATATCCTGATAAACCGTTGATAAATCAATTCCATTTTGGTCAATCTTATTGATAAAAAAGATTGTGGGAATCCCCATTTTCCTAAGTGCATGAAATAATATACGAGTTTGTGCTTGTACGCCATCTTTTGCAGAAATCAGTAGAATTGCCCCATCTAAAACTGATAATGAACGATATACTTCTGCTAAGAAATCCATATGTCCTGGCGTGTCTATGATGTTCACCTTCGTATTTTCCCACTGAAAAGAGGTTATTCCTGTCTGAATTGTAATTCCTCTCTGACGTTCTAAAAGCGTATTATCCGTCCTCGTTGTACCTTTGTCCACGCTTCCTAATTCTGTAATCGCTCCACTGTTATATAATAAGCTTTCTGTTAAGGTAGTTTTTCCTGCATCAACATGAGCTAAAACTCCAATATTAATAATTTTCATGTGATTTTCCTCCATTCAAAAACCCAAAAGGGCATAAAAATCCCAGTGATAAATACTTTTATCACTGGGATTTTTATGCATAACCATAGGTATACAAAGCATACAGATATTCTCTGGATACTTTAGAATCACATGATAAAGGTATTCTTAAACTGGGTACAAAAAACTAAGCCCTCCTAAAAAAGGACATCTAATTATTTGTTCCTGCTATCAAATTGACAGTTTATTTAAGAATACCTTGCCGCATATTTATTAACTCCTTTTAAATAGTCACTTAAATAATAGCACGTAAGAGCATATTTGTAAAGGAATCTCCAATTTTTTATCAAAAAGAGTACATGATTACAAAGTATCTGTAATCATGTACCAATATTTGTTATTTTACAATCTTCCAATTACTCCCGTTCTTTTCAAGTACCAAATCAAATTGAGATACCTGCGTTGCTTTGGTCTGCTGGTCGATATACTCCACTGTCAGCGATACCGTGACTTGATTATCCTTACGATTGTGAATAGGATTTACCAGTTCTTGAAAGATGTACTCTTTTCCGATTGGTTTTAATATCCCGTCATTCACATAGTAGGAAAGTTCACTGGCTGTCGCTGTAGGATAGAGCTTGAAGAACGTCGTTAAAAACTCATTGATTTCATTGGTTGTAATGGAATCAACCGTCCCCTCACTTTCAATGGCTTTTGGTTTATAACTTGATTTCTTAGGTATGTTGGTAATGGTCGGATTCTTAACCAGTACCATATTTCCAGAACCATCTACATAGACACTCACTATATAAGCAGAGTGGACGGTCTTTGTATTTTCTCCCTCTGTAATGAGCTGGTCTACACTGTAGGTTACATTAAACTCATTGTCGCCAGTTGGCTCTACCGTCCATATCTGAAATCCTCTTACAGAAGACGATACAGGAATATCTTTGCGTACTGTATCAACATTGAGAGCTTGAAGTTCATCTGTCAGATAGCCTTTTAGACTTTCCATTCGATTATCAATGGACTTATCGGATTGCTCCCATGAATAGTAGACTTTCGCAAAGTTCTCTACAAAATTTTCTACATGATGAGTATCAACGTATTCCTTTTCTATGATAGTTGTTTCGTGAATAGTATGAGTATCTATAGCTGTAAAGTGCTTGAATATCGCAAAGCTGAAACTAAGCCCTAAAAGTACCCACAAGGCAATCACAACCTTTTTATGAGGATTGACCTTATAGACACGAGGTTTCTTTTCCTTTGGTATCTGTTTTTCTTTATTCTGATTTTTTCTAAATTTCATCATTAAATCTTCCTTTCTCATTGTTTGATTCGTCCTGCTCCCACTAAATGCTGTTGCCAGTAGGGGCTTGTTAAGTCGGCATAACCGATTGGGTCGCCTGCATGAAACATACGGTTATTGCCAAGGTATATCCCAACATGAGTAATATAAGAGCCAGCGTTATAGGTAGAATGAAAGAAAACCAAATCGCCAGCTTGTGCTTCCGATAGTGGGATATGCTGGGTCACATCATATTGCTGTTGTGCGGTTCGTGGTAAGTTAATTCCAGCTTTTCCATACGTCCATTGTGTCAGTCCGCTACAATCAAAAGAAGTAGTCGGGGAAGCTCCACCGTAAACGTATCGCCAGCCCTCATATTTCAGTGCTTCGTCCATGATGGCTTGTACCGTATCATCATCAAACTCTGTTGTGACAAGATACTGCGTTACCAGTTGCACATAAAACATATTGCCATAGTTGTATCGCCAGCCCCCATTGATAGGTATGGCTATGGGATTGGGGTAAGACACTTTTTCGCCACCTGAATACTCTTTTGAGAAACTTTGAGCCAGTTCAAAGGTATATTTATTTCCACGATTAGCCACATACCCTAAGAAACCACCACCATAATTGTAGGACTGGATAACCGATTCTAAATCTACACTGAGCCTTTCGCTACTGGCTAATAATTCACTGAAATACTTCACACCTTGCTTAATGGATTCTTCTGTACTCAATGAATTAGGTGGAAGACCGAGGGATTCCGAGGACTGCATAACATCTTCCGCAGTACCGCCCGATTCCACCTGTATAATCGCAAGAAGTATGTTGACATATTCTTCAACGCCATATTCTTTGGCATATTTTTCTACCATAGGCTTATGAGCCAGCACTTCTGCGGAAACATTCACACCTCCATAATGAATATTGGAAATTCCGCTGTCCTGTTCATCTGAAAATAAAATGGCAACAAACAGAAGCAGTGAGAAGACCATCAAGAATAGCCCAGAACCACCAATCACTAAAGCTTTCAGTTTCATGGTTTCTTACTGCCTTTCTTGATAGTGGCGGATTTTATTGGTGGTCTATTTCTAAGGTTTTGGCTTTGAACTCTTTGAACAGTAGACGGACGCTCTTTTGTGACTGGACGTTGTGAAGCTCTGTCTGCTGGTGTAGTTGAAGTTGCTGGCTTTTGAACTGTTCTTTCTTGTGTAGTACGGTTTTGTCGTTCCGCTTTTAAACTTAAAGAATCGGACTTAACTGCTGGACGCTCCTGTTTGGCTTGTTGAGATTCCATGCGTGAAGTCTGAATAGAAGATTGTTTTGCGGTCTGTCCATCATGAGATTGTTCTTGCTTAGTAGCTGGTCTTTCATGAACGGAAGAAGCTGGCTGTTTTTTCTGTTTGACCTGTTCCATTTCAGAGCGACGCTCTGCAATGGTTTTGCGTCTTTGTTCCTGCTGTTCCTTGCGTCCGCTGGCTCTGTCTGCTCTGGTTTGAGAAATACTGGAAGTTAGGTCACGAACATTTTCTTTTGCTTTGGATTTTCCTTGATACACTGCATATCTTGCATTGGTCGGAATATCCTTAACCTGTTCTTTGAGATTACCAGCAGAATCAACGATTTTATCTTTGGTATCAGCAACTGCTCCGATTGTTTGTCCGATACGTTTTCCAAGTGTTGATTTTTCCTGTCCGTCTGGACGGGTGTGATCTGCTTGTGTCCTACCAGAACTACCCGACTGTCCTTGTTTTCCTGTAGCACTGGCGGTTCTGTTGCAAAGTTTTAAATCTACTATCAAATAAGGTAGAATAATAGAAAAAGATAGCAGGAGT
>NZ_JBFOFG010000019.1:0-5949 GCF_040887165.1 Enterococcus sp. C65
ATTTTTTCTGACTATTGTTCCACTCTGTTCAATTCGGGCCAAAATATAAATTGGTTTATTAACTCATTTACTTCAGCAATAGGCAAGAATGACTAATCAACAATTTCTCTTACAAAAGAAGCTTTGTTCCTCACTATTGATTGTCTAAAAAATTTGTTAACTGTTTTTTCTTTTCATCTAAAGAAATTAATGTAGGTAGTCTATATGTATTACTATTATTAAATTCTAAAAATAATCCATTAGCTAAATGAGTAATAATACGACTCAAAGATTCATGTTCATTGACCCGCTATCAATGTAATAATACCTTTACCTGAGTTTGCATGTAACACAAGCTGCAGCGTATCTCCTACCTGAACTTGAGTTTTATCAATATTTAAAAATAAAGAATTAGTACCATGTTTAAATTCTTTCCAATCACTAACTAGTTTCCCGTTTTTTCCATTAGTGAGTGCAGCAAACCAAATCAAATTCTCTGGGTCCCATTAATTACGTTAAGCACTACAAAATTGGGAATAACATACTCTATTTCCCCTAGATTTAATGTTTTAATTCCCATTCCTGCATGTAGTCGACCATAAAGCTCACGTGGCTACAGTATTAGAACTAACTGTATCAGCGGATACCTCAGTTGATGATAGTACTCCAGTAGTAGCTGGCGACAAGGCCAACAACATTACAGTACTTGTTACTAGTTTTTTGAGCATAATAAGTTCCTCCTAAAATTATTTGGATTTTTCCTTATTTTTTTCTCTTTCTTGTTATAATTTAATATATATTTAAGACAAATAGTAATAATGGAGGAGCTATATGATATTAGAAAAAAAGTTAATTTCCTTTGATAAAAAGGTTGCCGAATTACACCAACTTTATGCACAAGCACTTTTAAATGGAGAGACTTTCTACCAAGAGAAAAGAGAGTTTGAATTGCTAATTGTTCAAACAGTTATTTCATGTGACTACAAACGAGTGCGAGTTTTAATTAAAAAAATATTTTCCCATATGTAAACTAAGAGTTTTGATAATTTATTATATAATATATTACACAATAGCAATTATCACACTGCTTACGCGAATTGCTATTGTAGAAGGAGTCTGTGAAAAAGAAGCTTATTCATTATCAGATACATATTTGGGATTAGATTTTAAAGAATTAAAAGTGGAACCGATACAATTTATATGTGAAATTGTTGAAAATTTTATGTTATTAATTGAAAATACAAAATTTTATAAATATAATTCACCTTTAGCAAATAAAATTATAAATTATGTTAAAAACAACATTGATAATAATTTAAAAATTATTTACATAGCAAATCATTTTCATCTTTCACCAGAATATTTATCATATCATTTTAAAAGTATAACTGGTATGCGTTTGAAAAGTTTCATAAACCAAGAAAATATAGAGTTTTCTAAATATTTACTTACTTCTACAGATTTAACTATAATAGAAATTGCAATGAGATTACATTATACTGATCAAAGTTATTTTTCAAAGGTTTTCAAAAAATATACTAAAATGTCACTTGCTCAATATCGAAAAAATAAAATTATAAAATTTAAAAGCAAGGATAAATATTCAAGTTTTATCAAATCCATAGACTAAAAAGAAAGAAGTTTCTTCACTCACTTCTTTCTCTTGCCCAATTTCAATGGTAATTATTACTATAGTTTGATTTATTCAAGCATTAGCAAATCCTTCGTCAATATGATCAGAGACTGTTTTATTATCTACCACACCATAATCAAATTTATCTTTTTTCTCATCAAAACAAAATGAATTGGGTTACCTGATCTAACTCTCTTTCCATCTGATTTAGTTTATTTTTAGTTAGGTTTCTATTTAACTTAACTGGATTAGCTACTAATTTTCCATACACTTTCCAAAACTGATCGTTGATCATTATTTGTCCCTTTCTCTAAAACAAAAAGAGTGTGGAAAATTAGTCCATTCTAAAAATAAAAACGAGTCTCATTTTGACAATATACTTCAAAATAGTACAAAAAATCATTTTTTGTTAAAATAATAAAGAGGGGGGATAGGTTGATATGTTTTTCTTGTTGGAGAAAAAAAATGAGAACAAATTAGCTATTTTTAGAGTGATTCTTTTTAAGGGAAAAGGGGAAAAGATTACTTTAACGCAATTACAAAATCAATTAGGCTTGAGTCAAGTAACGCTCAGGAGCCTGATCAAAGAAATCAACAATGAGTTAAAAACAGTCGTATTGATCGAAATAAAAAATAATGAAGTTACCCTGCTGGAAAATGAATGTACAATGGAACAAATCATCAATTTTTATTCGGTTCATGATAATGGCTACAGATTGTTAGAGGCGTTATTTATGAAATCAAAAGTTTACACTGTAGAAGCCTTAGCACAACATCTTTATCTTAGTACTTCTCATTTGTACAAGATAATAAAAAAATTTAATGAGCAATTAGGTATTTACAATATCTCCATTAGCATTAGAAAGGGAGTCTATTTAAATGGATCAGAACGTTTAATAAAAAATTTGTTTTATGAATTTCTTTCCTTATCCAATCAAATCTATGAGCAGTTACCTTTTTCTCCAAGTGAGAGTACGCTCAAGCAACAAGTACACATTATTTTTGCAGAGTATGGTATTCTCAGTGGTCACTCTAGTGACATTTTATTTAGTCGTTGGCTCATGACTTGTTTGAATTTTAACTATATTTTAAATAAAAAAAGTATCGTCGTAATGGATAAAGATAAGAATAAAGAATTCCCGTTTCAGATAGACGAAAACTTTTTTACAATTGGAAAATCTGTGTGTAAAAGTTTGGGCATGAAAAAAGTTACCCATAGAGAGATTATGGAGTTATACCTCGGACTTACTAGCTTAATTTTAAATTTTGAAACGAAGCAAGATGCATTTTATTTTCAAAGAAACTTTATAAATAAACAAGAGATAAGCGAAAAAGTTGAAAAATTATCCTCAAAATTACTAAAGATGATTGATAATCATGAGGAATTGAAACAAATGACGGTTTCTTTAGAATTTTCAATTGAATTTATTTTAACTTATATTGACTATTTCTTGATCACTTGGAAAAACTATTTAGATTTATATCAATTTGTGTATAAAAACTTAAGTATTAATTATGAGCGGGTAAAAAAATTATGGGAAGAAACTTTAGCAACAGATAGTGCTAATGTCGTCAAACAAGAGGTATGTATCAAGTTAATTAGCTTTGTGATTGATTTTTATAATCAAAATACGAGAAGGGAAATGCACACTAAAAGATTTATTTATAAATCTATTTTAGGCTTAAAAACAGAAAACTTAATGACAAATAAATTGATGTCGTTGTTTGAATATCCTACTGATGACTCTTCCACAGATTCTGTTTATCTAATAGATGATACGCGCTTAATGAATGACCCCACGAAAAAATACATGTTATTAACTGATTTTATGGATTATATCAATCGATTATTTTAAGTGGAAAACAAAAGATGTGAGTAGCAAATATAAAGAAGTGAGTATAGAAGTATGAACTCCAATAAATCACAATCACCTTTTTGAAGGGTGGTTATGATTTATGAATGGGATACGGTTATACTTGTTGCTTCTGCTCCCATCGTTTATATGTACTTAGAGTGTGAAATAAAAAGTATCTTTACTTTTGTCTCACACTCTTTCGTCTACCCCAATATTTTTCGAAAAATTTATTAACTATGATGGATAGCTATTATCATCTATTTCATATCTACTGGTTAAAAAGCTTGGTTATCAATTTGTTGATAAATCAAACTTGTAATGGCTACATCAAGTTCCTGCCAGTTTTTAGAAGTATTGGGACTTTCCCAAGCTAAAAAAGTACAAGAATTTTTTTTGTTCTTTTGGTAAAATATATTGATTTCTGGATAATCAAAAATAATGATATCTGGCTTTAAGGTAGCGATTGTATGGGAATCTTGTATCTGTACAAATTCTTTATATTTTGAACGAATCAATTTAGCAATATCCTTTTCAATGGTAAGACCGAATTTACTATGAATATTAATAATAATAGGACGAACTGAGGATTCGGTTAAAGAACAGGAGAGTCGATGAGTAATTATTTTTGCTAGAATGTTCATTTGATAAGTCGAAAGCCCATAGGCCAGATGTTTATTGACTTCTGTTATTTTTTCGATTACTAGTTTTAAAGGTAAAAAAGAAGGGACAGGTGGAAATTCATATTTTTCTCCTTGAATAGTAATCAAGACTTCTGCAATCGGTAAAATGTACAAGGTGTCAATGATATAAAGCATTAGTTCTCTTTTGTCAGCATTTATGTCACTATCTTGAATATCTAATAACTCCTTAGCGAAAGAATAACTCTTTTTGAGTTGGTCTTGATATTTGTTTAGTGCACTTGTGGCTAACTGGCTATTTTCATAATATGGAAAAGGATAAATATACCATATCAATGTTCTAGCTAATAATTCATCTTCACTCAGCAGTCGTTGCTCTTTTGCTGCAGTTTTTAATTTCTCTCGGATGAATTGCTGAACTGGATTAATAATTGACAATGTAAAATTCGTTAGTTTGATTGGTTTTTGCCTATATCTACGGGTACAGATGACCAACCAAACAGCATACAATTTTTCTAAATATAAAGAAAAATTCACATCAAAAGTATGTTCGATTTTTTTCAACCATTTTAATTCATTATTGAAATCTTCATTGTAGATACAAAAATCTTCTGGTCTACCAGAAAACTTAATCAAAGAATAATATAAACATCTTATCTTTAATTCATCCCCAACTAAGGTCAATGAATTTAAATCAATAGTGACATTTTCAGGTAACATTTTTTGTAATTTAGTTATTTTTTTATAGAAATGTGAATGACTAACATACAGCTGTTGGCAAATGATCACTGAACTAGGCTTATTCGTACGAAAGGTGATGGCTAAAAATTTATACATAAACCCTTCGACTAAATATTTTTTGTAAACTGTGTCATAATCTTCGTTTAGTGGTTTTTGTAAATAAACTTTCCTATCTTTTATGGTAAAGTTCCATTTATTTTCTGTCATTTCTTTTAAAACGGCTAGATCATTTTTTATTGTAGTAAGGACAACCTCATTTTCTTCAGCTAATTGTATCAACGAGAGAGGCTCTGTTGAACATAAAATTTTCTTCAAAATTGCTAATTGTCTTAAAGCAGCGGTTTCCATTATAAATTGCATATAAAATCCCCCATTCCAAAATACATAAGAAATTTTATCCAGCGAGCGTTTCATTTTATATTAATTATTTTTTTAGAATGAAAGATAAAAATAATCATGACGTTTTTTTTATATCCAAAGAAACGGTCAAGAGAAAAATGAGCTAAATAGTAAAAAAATTGTGGTAATAGCAGCAATTTTTAAAATAAAAAAGGAAGTTAGTTATCAAGATCTCTCAGAAAAAAATTAAACAATTTAAGTAGAAAGAAAAATTTATTAGAAAATAATTGATAAGTAATAAATTGCTGTGATTATTGTTGATTTATAGAAAGTTAAAATTTATCATAATTTTTTTTTGTTTTTTTCTTTAAAATGCGGGCATAAATTCTTTTTACTTTTACGCTAAAAGAATTTGTAAACTATTAGGAGGTTTAAATAATGAAAAAAATGAAGAAAAATAAGAAAGGAAAACATCACGTTCGAAAGGTTGTTTCTGCTTCGACGGCAGGCCTTATTTTATTTTCAAGTTTATCAACTCCAGTATTATCCTATGCTGAGACGTTACTTGGAGATAAAAAAGTCGCAACCACACAAGAAACCAACTCTGTACTAAAAGAATCAATGACTTCAGGGTTAGAAAAAGTAACAAGTGGAACGGAAGAACAAACTAATTCTACAGAAGAAACTACTACAGAAAACACCGTAAATACTACGGAAGTAAACGAAACAGAAGCAAACGAGGCTCTAACAGCAGTACAGAATC
>NZ_JBFOFG010000020.1:0-2138 GCF_040887165.1 Enterococcus sp. C65
AAATCACGAAACAAGAAGCGAATCAAGCTCGTTTTGTTGTCAATCACCCAGAATTAAAACCGAATACTAGTGGCAACTATACTTATTTAGTCAAAGATGGCTTATTAGTAGATCAAACAGTGGTGTATGCCAATGCCAAGACAGCTGTCGACAATCTCTTTGACGGTGAAGAACCAAAAGAAACGAATACGAAAGAACAAATTGATGCAGCAAAAACAAAAGTTGATGCCATGCTTGATTCAAGTTTGAAACAACAACTATTAGCGAAAATCGAGCAAGCACAAGAAAAATTAGATTCATTAACAGGTGCATTAACTGTTGAAGAATATCGTTTGGTAGGATCGGATGCCTATGTTCGGGGTACGGTTACAGGCAATGTGGCATATCTAAGATTAGAAGTCAATGGGACACTTTATGCTAAATCAACCGTCAAAGATTCAACGTTTGCTTATTATGCTTTAGATAAGATCAAAAAAGCAGATGACCAAGTGTATCTCGTAGCGTATAATCCAGAAGATAAAGAAATCGCTCGTCAAGCAGTTCCTGTTGTTGCGGCGCAAGGTGAATTAACTGTACAACCTTACATGTTAAATGGAACAGATCGTTATATTCGCGGAACATATTCAGGTGAAATCGATCATGTTCGTTTACGTGTCAACGGTCAATTGTATGCTAAATCAACTGTTTCTGGAAATACCTTCCAGTATTATGCAGTAGATAAAGTAAATAACGTGACGGACAAAGTAGAATTAGTAGCTTATGACCGATTAGGCAATATCGTCACTGAACGAACAGTAGCTATCAATGAAATTGCAGCAACTTTATCAGTGGATAAATATGTTCTCGGCGGTAGTGATCGCTACATTCGAGGAACTTATACCGGAAGCATTAGTTACCTAAGACTGGAAGTCAATGGCACTCTTTACGCTAAAGCTGGGGTAAAAGAAAATCCATTCCAATACTATGCAGTAAATAAAATTAAAAATATCAATGACCAAGTGTCATTAGTTGCTTATGATGACAATGATCAAGAATTGACACGTCAAACAGTGACTGTAGAACAACAAACTACTGGTACAGTAACACCAGAAACCTATATCTTAGGTGAAGATGATCGCTATATTCGAGGAACCTATACAGGCAATGTGGATCATTTACGTCTAGAAGTCAATGGTAAGCTACATGCTAAATCAACCGTTAAAGGCGGGACGTTCCAATACTATGCCGTAGATAAAATCAATCAGGCGTCTGATGTAGTAAATATTATCGCCTATGATGTCAATGGGATTGAATTAGCGAAAGAAAAAGTGACGATCCAAGAAACAAAACCGGCCAAAGTAACCACAGAAAAATATATCTTTGGTGGAACGGATAAATACGTACGTGGAACTTATCAAGGAAATGTGGATCATTTCCGTTTAGAAGTCAATGGAAAATTGTATGCTAAATCAACAGCTAAAGGCAGTCCATTCCAATATTATGCAGTAGATAAAATCACAAATAAAAATGATCAAGTCAACATCATTGCTTATGATGCAAATGGCAAAGAACTAGCCAAAGAAAAAGTCATGTTGGAAACGGTGAATCAAGGGAAATTAACACCGGAACCATATGTAATTAATGGTGGAGACAATTATTTACGTGGTTCATACACAGGAGAGATTGATCATCTTCGTCTAGAAGTCAATGGCAAACTTTATGCTAAAGCGACCGTTAAAGGTAGTCCATTCCGTTATTACGCAGTGGATAAAATCCAAAATGCTTCAGATACAGTTTACATTATTGGCTATGACAGTGCTGGTGTGGAACTAGATAAGCAATTAGTGGAAGTGAAAAATAAGTAATATTAAAAACCTCTGATTAAAGTTAGTTTATTCATTGGAGGAATCGCGGTGAAAGTAATTGAAAGAGAACGTCAAATCCTAAATATTATGAAGCAAAAAAGACTTTCAGAAATACCTTATACTTTATGTATCAAAGGTCTTTCTGAACATGAGATTTTAAAGTTTCAAGGTGAAATAAAATCTTTTAAATATTTATCTCGTTTTTATCGACGAAAAGATGATCGGATTTGTCTTTTTTTTAAAGTAAGTAAATAAGAAGTAAAAAATAGAGTGGGACAATAATCAGATTTTTTC
>NZ_JBFOFG010000021.1:0-2118 GCF_040887165.1 Enterococcus sp. C65
CTCATTTTTATCTGAACTTAGTCACAATCATGGCATTACCATTTTTATCTCAAGCCATGTTTTAAGCGAGATTGAACAGATAGCAGATATTATCGGCGTTATGCACGAGGGGCATTTAGTAGAGGAAGTGAATATATCCGAGCTTCACAAAAGGAATCGAAAATACATTCAATTTGATTTATCTGACAGTGAGATAGCTGGAAAGATTTTAGAAAGCCACTACCACATGACGGATTTTACAGTGCAGGACGGTACGGTGAGAATTTATGACTTTAGCCAAAGTGTTGGAGAAATCAATCGAGAATTTGCACGAAATGGACTGCTCGTGACAAGGATAGATGATAGTGAGGAAAACTTAGAGGACTACTTTTCTAAACTGATTGGAGGTGGCGGTATTGCTTAATCTTATTTCTTGTGAATTATTAAAACTAAAGCGTTCAAAAATGGTGCTAATTAGTGTGGCAGGGGTATTATCTACCCCACTTTTGATGTTAATAGAAGCCTTGCAAACACATTTTGATAAGCCGGAGATTATCTTTACCTTGTCTGACATATACAGCGACAGTGTACTGTATATCATGCTGCTGGTAAACATTATGATATATGTGGCAATTGCAGCTTACTTGTTTAGCAGAGAGTACACAGAAAGCACACTCAAAACCATATTGCCCATACCCATTTCAAGGACAAAACTATTAATTGGAAAATTTTGCACCCTGCTTCTTTGGATTGTTATGCTCACCCTTGTAACATGGGCAGGTATATTTATCGCTTGTGGGCTATATCACGCTGTCTTTACATTGGAGGGATATAGCTTACTAGTGGCAATAGTATGGCTCCCCAAGTTTTTGTTTGGCAGTATCCTGATGTTTTTAACAGTTTCTCCTTTTGTGTTTGTTGCTATGAAAACAAAAGGATTTGTCGCCCCGATGATTGGCTCTGCCGTGATTGTCATGGGAAGTGCCGCACTTTCAAATCAAGAATGGGGAGCGTTGTATCCGTGGACAGCCACCTATTTCTTGGTGCAGGGTAAACTTCAGAGTACCGGCTATCCTACACTGCTGTCTGTATCTATTATTATTCTTGTATCAGCAGTTGGTTTTCTTATGACCTTTCATCATTTTAAAAAGGAGGATTTGAAATAATGGTACTTGATTTTATAGAAATTTTAAAAGTTATTTTTCTTGGAATTGTTGAGGGTATTACTGAGTGGCTACCTATCAGCAGCACAGGACATATGATTCTTGCGGACAAATTTATCACACTTAATATGAGCGAAGCATTTAAAGAAATGTTTTTTGTTGTTATTCAACTTGGAGCTATACTCGCAGTGGTTGTAATGTTTTGGAACAAGATGTTTCCATTTCAGCTAAAGGATAAATCGCAGCCACTTGTTAAAAAGGATACTTTCTCGTTGTGGTTCAAGGTTGCAGTGGCTTGTATACCGTCAGGTATTATGGGGATTTTATTTGATGATTATTTGGATGCTTACCTCCAAACCCCCATTGTGATTTCAATCATGTTAATCTTTTATGGTTTGTTATTCATTCTCATAGAAAATTGGAATAAAAAGCGTACTCCTACTACTATGGCACTTTCTGACATCAGCTATAAAACAGCAATCTTGATAGGGGCATTTCAAGTGTTATCACTTATACCCGGCACATCACGGTCGGGAGCAACGATTATAGGTGCTTTACTCATAGGAGTTTCACGAGTGGCAGCAGCAGAGTTTACTTTTTTCCTCGCAGTACCTACTATGCTTGGAGCAAGTGCTTTTAAGCTGTTAAAATTCGGGTTTGATTTTACAAGTGCAGAACTGCTCGCTCTTGTTCTCGGTATGGCTGTGGCATTTGCGGTATCTGTCTTAGTAATTAAATTCCTAATGAACTTTATCAAAAAACATGATTTTAAGGTGTTTGGTTGGTATCGAATTGTGCTTGGTATACTTGTTGTACTTATAACAGTAATGTGATAGAAAAACAATTCCATAAGCAATAATCTGCCGCACGACGGCAAAAGAAAAAAGCCGTCGTACAGCAGACATATTTTCACGCCTATGAAACGGTGGCTTTGATTTTCAGAGCCGCCGTTTCTTTGCGTTTACACAAACCAATG
>NZ_JBFOFG010000022.1:0-2025 GCF_040887165.1 Enterococcus sp. C65
CCTCCTGCTATCTTTTTCTATTATTCTACCTTATTTGATAGTAGATTTAAAACTTTGCAACAGAACCATTTTATAGATACTTGCTCCACGAAATATTTCTTCATTTCTCAACAAATGAGGATTATAATAGTATAATTCTTCACCATCATAATAATCAATAAATTCAATATCATAAATATCTTCTCTGTGTTATAGCTCATCTATATCATCACCATTAATTACAAAACATTTAGGATTACTTTCTAACAAATTTAGTAATTCTGCTTTATCATATGATTTCAATTCTATTGCTGTCATTTAAATTACTCCCTTTCTTTTAAACAATTATTTTTTTAGGCGCTTTGGCTGGGTGCTTAATCTTTTAAAATTGAGTGAAGATTTATTTCAATTTACGCACTTCGCTTTAGTTCCTAATTATTTTTTCAGTGTGCTTGGTGGTTTGCTTGGTTATAAAAAAGTGGAGAGATTAAAAAGCTGCAAGGGCGATCTATGATCGTGCATTTACCCTTGCTTCTTTTTAGAACGTAACTATAACCGTAAAAGCAAAGCCCTTAGCACACTAAAATATTAGGTACGTCAAGCGGTATCTTGGATAGTAAAATCGAACGGAAAAAAAGCACTTGATATACTTATCAAGTGCTTTCCTAGCCTTTATGTTCGTAAATAAACCACTTGTAACTTGTAACTTTTTTCATGTTACAAGTTACCACTCGTGGTAGTTACCACAAAGCCACATGTTAACATTAAATAATGTTAAGCATTTCATGGAAAAGCTTTTCTATAATCTTTAAGGCTTCTTGTGTACTTCTTGCTAGTCTAGGGACCTCTTTAGCTCCTTGGAAGCTGTCAGTAGTATACCTAATAATTTATCTACATTCCCTTTAGTAACGTGTAACTTTCCAAATTTACAAAAGCGACTCATAGAATTATTTCCTCCCGTTAAATAATAGATAACTATTAAAAATAGACAATACTTGCTCATAAGTAACGGTACTTAAATTGTTTACTTTGGCGTGTTTCATTGCTTGATGAAACTGATTTTTAGTAAACAGTTGACGATATTCTCGATTGACCCATTTTGAAACAAAGTACGTATATAGCTTCCAATATTTATCTGGAACATCTGTGGTATGGCGGGTAAGTTTTATTAAGACACTGTTTACTTTTGGTTTAGGATGAAAGCATTCCGCTGGCAGCTTAAGCAATTGCTGAATCGAGACTTGAGTGTGCAAGAGCAACCCTAGTGTTCGGTGAATATCCAAGGTACGCTTGTAGAATCCTTCTTCAACAATCAGATAGATGTCAGACGCATGGCTTTCAAAAACCACTTTTTTAATAATTTGTGTGCTTAAATGGTAAGGAATATTCCCAACAATTTTATACCTCTGTTTGTTAGGGAATTGAAACTGTAGAATATCTTGGTGAATTAAAGTGACACGAGTATTCAGTTTTAATTTTTCTGACGATAAGTTGAATAGATGACTGTCTAATTCAATAGACGTTACCTGTTTACTTATTTTAGCCAGTTTCGTCGTTAAATGCCCTTTACCTGTTCCAATTTCGTAAACGGTATCGGTTTCTTTTAAATTCAATTGTTTTATTATTTGGTTGAGTACTTTTTCACTCGTTAAAAAGTTTTGAGAATATTTTATATTTTTGTTCATGTAATCACTCCTGAAGTGATTACATCTATAAATAAATACAGAAGTTAAACGATTTGTTTGTAATTTTAGTTATCTGTTTAAAAAGTCATAAGATTAGTCACTGGTAGGAATTAATCTAACGTATTTATTTATCTGCGTAATCACTGTTTTTAGTCTGTTTCAAAACAGTAGATGTTTTATCTACATTACGCATTTGGAATACCAACATGACGAATCCCTCCTTCTTAATTACAAATTTTTAGCATCTAATTTAACTTCAATTCCTATTATACAAAATTTTAAGATAATGCACTATCAACACACTCTTAAGTTTGCTTCTAAGTCTTATTTCCATAACTTTAGGGTTAACCATACGCAAGAC
>NZ_JBFOFG010000023.1:0-1801 GCF_040887165.1 Enterococcus sp. C65
CATAATAGAGCGTGGCGTAAGGTCTACCAGTTGGGCAAGATATTCCTGTGTCCACCCTTTTGCTTCCCGAGCTTTTTTTATCGCTATACCTAACGGCTTAAAATCAAGTTTTCTTTCATCTTGGTACATTTTAATATCACCCTATATCATTGTACATTTCGGGTGATGATATTTGAACGAAGTATGATTTTATGTTTAGTAGTGTATAATTTCGTATTAGTGGAGAGAAACTTGCTATTATTCGTCATTCCGTATATAATAATTATATACTCTTTGCGAAAGGAAGTTGATATTATGGATTACATTTCTGTGAAAGCCGCTTCTGAAAAATGGGGCATATCGGAAAGACGGATACAAAAATTATGTGAGGAAAATCGCATTGACGGAACTGAAAAATTTGGTCGTGCATGGATGATACCAAAAGATGCAGAAAAACCCGTTGATGGACGTATGAAAACAAGGAACAAACAGGAGGAGAATCATGGAATTTAATGAAAAGCTACAACAGCTTAGGACTGGAAAGAACTTAACGCAGGAACAACTTGCGGAGCAATTATATGTATCAAGAACAGCCATTTCAAAATGGGAAAGCGGCAAGGGTTACCCTAACATTGAGTCGCTCAAGTGTATTTCTAAATTCTTTTCTGTGACCATAGATGAACTACTATCGGGCGAAGAACTGATTACACTTGCCGAAACTGAAAATCGTTCCAACTTGAAAAAGATTTACAACTATATTTATGGAATATTGGATATGATGGCAGTTGCGTTTATATTTCTTCCGTTATATGGAAACTCTGTTGGCGGTTATGTTTATGCGGTCAATCTACTATCATTTACAGCCACCACACCATTCAATCTTGCAGTCTACTGGAGTGCTTTTGCCGCCTTGATTGTAATAGGGATTGCTAAAATAATACTTACCCATTTAGATAAAGAAACATGGGGCGGCATTGCTACAAAATGCTCCCTTGGACTCACTGCTTTGGCTATCTGTTTCTTAGCAGCAGCAAGAGAACCATATATAACAGCACTTATGTTTCTGCTGTTTGTCGCAAAAATAGTTGTTTGGATTAAGCAGAACGGAACAAAGTAAAAACGATATAAATCCCTTGAAATAGGCTCTGACACGATAAGTGTCGGGGCTTTTTTTCATGTTGACATGATAGATGTAGGCGATGTGACGGTAGGTTTCTTGGCTTTTGATATAGCTCCTGTGATAATAAAATTGTGGTCAGTGAAAACAAGAACAGCAACCAACGGAAAGGAAAATCAAATATGGATTATATCATTGAAACAGAAAATCTTACGAAGCGATACGGAACAGCCACCGTTGTCGATAAGGTCAATCTTCATGTGCCAACGGGCAAAATTTATGGTTTGCTCGGCAGAAACGGAGCAGGCAAAACCACAGCAATGAAAATGATGTTGCAGCTTGCTCTCCCAACGGATGGAACGGTACGCTTGTTTGGCACAAACTATAAGGAAAATATCCATACCCTTTATAGCAAAGTAGGCTCTATTATCGAAACACCGGGATTTTACAGTAATTTAACAGGGTATGAGAATTTGCAAATTCTCGCTAAACTGCGAGGGGGAGTATCTAAAAGTGGAGTAGAAAAAGCTCTTGAAGTTGTGGGGCTGCATAAAGAGAAAAGAAAAGTCTTTTCCGATTATTCCCTCGGAATGAAGCAACGGCTTGGTATTGCCGCCGCCATTATGCACGAGCCGGAGCTTTTAATACTTGACGAACCGATTAACGGACTTGACCCCATTGGAATAGTTGAAATACGCTCATTTT
>NZ_JBFOFG010000024.1:0-1792 GCF_040887165.1 Enterococcus sp. C65
TTCCTCCTCGTAAAATATCATTTGTCTAATAGTTTTTATTCAAAATGTTTCTAGATTATAAAATTTATTGAATAACACATTCCTAACGGAATTTGTTTCGATATTGTGTGATTTCTCAGAGTACAATGGATGTATGGAAAGGATCCAACGGGAATTTGCTATTTCCTCCTGTAGCGTTTGTCTACCCTGTTTAGTCTGTTACCCGAACCACTGTTATCACTACCAACTCATTAGCTGTTTCGATAATGGACTAGACTTTCAAATAGTAGTTTGGAAGGCAGCTTCTAGCTCTTTTATCACCGTATTCTATTAGGCGAGGTTGTGGCTATACAGTGAGTTTCTGGGAAATCCCACAGTATCGAAGCATTTTCCAAAATTTATATCGAAAGGAGGTCCTTCTTCCATGAAATTATTTGTCGGTATTGACGTTAGCTCTGAAAAACTAGATGTTTGTTTTTTAACAGACGACAATCAATTGTCTATCTTATCTGAAATCTCTGTTGCCAATGACATCGAAGGTGCTTCATTCATACGAGAAACAATTCTTGAATTCAATGACAGCTACCACTTTGATCAAATTGTGATTGGCATGGAGTCAACGTCCATGTACAGCTTCCATCCTTCCATGTTTTTTCATGAAGATGAGAAACTAAAGAAGCTCAACACACTTGTAACGATTGAAAATCCTTTTCGGGTGAAACAATTTAGTCGCATGTTTGATGAGAATAAAACTGATCGAAACGATGCATTAAGAATCGCTGATTTCTTGCGTATTCAACGATTCACAACTTCCCCTATCAAAGAAGAGAAATACATGGCCTTACAGCGTTTAACACGTACTCGCTATCAACTTATTAAGCAATTGATTCGTACAAAGCAACATTTTCTTGAAAATCTAACGTACAAATGTAATACGCTTGCTCGAGAAATGCGAGACGAATCGACGAGTCTTTTTAGTGCAACCCTCATTTCACTCATGACGGAAGATTTCACATTGGATGAACTTGCTGAGCTTCCTTTAGAAGCTTTCTGTGATTTACTTCAAGAAAAAGGAAAAGGCCGTTTCAAGCAACCAGAAAAAATCGCTAAAGCAATTCAACGTGCAATTACCATGAGTTACCGCCTAGGTGCTCTTGCACAAGAATCAATTAATGTTGTTTTAAGTGTTCTCGTACGAGAAATACGAGCACTTGAAAAAAATATCAAAGAATTAGATAAAGCCATCGAACAAGTAATTGTTGTCATTCCAGAATATCAATGCTTAACCAGTATTCCAGGCGTTGGTAAAGTCTATGCTGCCGGTTTAATCGCTGAAATTGGTCAAATCGAAAGATTTGAAGATCAGACAAAATTGGCAAAATACGCTGGATTAAGTTGGAAAGTGAACCAATCTGGAAACTATCAGTCGCAAAATACACCTCTGACAAAACAAGGAAATCGATATTTTAGATACTACTTAGTTGAAGCTGCCAACTCTGTAAAAAATTATCTTCCTGAATACAAAGCTTTTTATCAAAGTAAATATAAGGAGGTTCCAAAGCATCAACACAAACGTGCACTCGTCCTAACCGCAAGAAAATTTACGCGTCTGGTGGATACGCTACTACGTAAACACCAACTCTATACGCCACCAAGGAGTGTGATAGAGAAATAACAATCCGTTATTGACGCAAATCCTTGAATCAACCCGAAAAAAATTTGATTTTGATCGGGTCTAGTTTCGTGCGCTTCAAAACATATTACTCAATAAAGAAAATCTTAAATTTCATCTTGACTTATCACCATTAGACTA
>NZ_JBFOFG010000025.1:0-1761 GCF_040887165.1 Enterococcus sp. C65
GTAGACCTTTGAAAACTGAACAAAGCAAAGACAAACCAAATGTGTAGGGCGTCTTGATTGATTCAAGACAACAAACATTTTTAACAAGCAAGCAATATGCTAGCAAACAATTGAGCTTAACAATCGCAAGATTGTTCGAACTTTTTATGAGAGTTTGATCCTGGCTCAGGACGAACGCTGGCGGCGTGCCTAATACATGCAAGTCGAACGCTTCTTTTTCCACCGGAGCTTGCTCCACCGGAAAAAGAGGAGTGGCGAACGGGTGAGTAACACGTGGGTAACCTGCCCATCAGAAGGGGATAACACTTGGAAACAGGTGCTAATACCGTATAACAATCGAAACCGCATGGTTTTGATTTGAAAGGCGCTTTCGGGTGTCGCTGATGGATGGACCCGCGGTGCATTAGCTAGTTGGTGAGGTAACGGCTCACCAAGGCGACGATGCATAGCCGACCTGAGAGGGTGATCGGCCACATTGGGACTGAGACACGGCCCAAACTCCTACGGGAGGCAGCAGTAGGGAATCTTCGGCAATGGACGAAAGTCTGACCGAGCAACGCCGCGTGAGTGAAGAAGGTTTTCGGATCGTAAAACTCTGTTGTTAGAGAAGAACAAGGATGAGAGTAACTGTTCATCCCTTGACGGTATCTAACCAGAAAGCCACGGCTAACTACGTGCCAGCAGCCGCGGTAATACGTAGGTGGCAAGCGTTGTCCGGATTTATTGGGCGTAAAGCGAGCGCAGGCGGTTTCTTAAGTCTGATGTGAAAGCCCCCGGCTCAACCGGGGAGGGTCATTGGAAACTGGGAGACTTGAGTGCAGAAGAGGAGAGTGGAATTCCATGTGTAGCGGTGAAATGCGTAGATATATGGAGGAACACCAGTGGCGAAGGCGGCTCTCTGGTCTGTAACTGACGCTGAGGCTCGAAAGCGTGGGGAGCAAACAGGATTAGATACCCTGGTAGTCCACGCCGTAAACGATGAGTGCTAAGTGTTGGAGGGTTTCCGCCCTTCAGTGCTGCAGCTAACGCATTAAGCACTCCGCCTGGGGAGTACGACCGCAAGGTTGAAACTCAAAGGAATTGACGGGGGCCCGCACAAGCGGTGGAGCATGTGGTTTAATTCGAAGCAACGCGAAGAACCTTACCAGGTCTTGACATCCTTTGACCACTCTAGAGATAGAGCTTCCCCTTCGGGGGCAAAGTGACAGGTGGTGCATGGTTGTCGTCAGCTCGTGTCGTGAGATGTTGGGTTAAGTCCCGCAACGAGCGCAACCCTTATTGTTAGTTGCCATCATTTAGTTGGGCACTCTAGCAAGACTGCCGGTGACAAACCGGAGGAAGGTGGGGATGACGTCAAATCATCATGCCCCTTATGACCTGGGCTACACACGTGCTACAATGGGAAGTACAACGAGTCGCAAAGTCGCGAGGCTAAGCTAATCTCTTAAAGCTTCTCTCAGTTCGGATTGTAGGCTGCAACTCGCCTACATGAAGCCGGAATCGCTAGTAATCGCGGATCAGCACGCCGCGGTGAATACGTTCCCGGGCCTTGTACACACCGCCCGTCACACCACGAGAGTTTGTAACACCCGAAGTCGGTGAGGTAACCTTTTGGAGCCAGCCGCCTAAGGTGGGATAGATGATTGGGGTGAAGTCGTAACAAGGTAGCCGTATCGGAAGGTGCGGCTGGATCACCTCCTTTCTAAGGAATATTACGGAGACTACACTGTTTGTTTTTCACTTTGTTCAGTTTTGAGAGGT
>NZ_JBFOFG010000026.1:0-1632 GCF_040887165.1 Enterococcus sp. C65
GAGTTTTTTAATAAGTTCAATTGCTTATTTTCTTGATCGGACTTCTATCGCTAGAAGAAAGATCAAAACCCAACCGCAAGGTTGATAAGGTTAAGTGAATAAGGGCGCACGGTGGATGCCTTGGCACTAGGAGCCGATGAAGGACGGGACTAACACCGATATGCTTTGGGGAGCTGTACGTAAGCTATGATCCAGAGATTTCCGAATGGGGGAACCCAGCATCTTTTATAGGATGTTACGTTTGCGTGAATACATAGCGCATTCGAGGTAGACGCAGAGAACTGAAACATCTAAGTACCTGCAGGAAGAGAAAGAAAATTCGATTCCCTGAGTAGCGGCGAGCGAAACGGGAAAAGCCCAAACCAATGAGCTTGCTCATTGGGGTTGTAGGACTCCAATATGGTAGTTCTTTCAGATAGTCGAATGACTTGGAAAAGTCAGTCAAAGAGGGTAAAAACCCCGTAGATGAAATTTGGAAGGCACCTAGGAGGATCCTGAGTACGGCGGAACACGAGGAATTCCGTCGGAATCCGGGAGGACCATCTCCCAAGGCTAAATACTCCCTAGTGACCGATAGTGAACCAGTACCGTGAGGGAAAGGTGAAAAGCACCCCGGAAGGGGAGTGAAATAGAACCTGAAACCGTGTGCCTACAACAAGTCAAAGCCCGTTAATGGGTGATGGCGTGCCTTTTGTAGAATGAACCGGCGAGTTACGATTGCATGCGAGGTTAAGTTGAAGAGACGGAGCCGCAGCGAAAGCGAGTCTGAATAGGGCGTTTGAGTATGTAGTCGTAGACCCGAAACCATGTGATCTACCCATGTCCAGGTTGAAGGTGCGGTAAAACGCACTGGAGGACCGAACCCACGTACGTTGAAAAGTGCGGGGATGAGGTGTGGGTAGCGGAGAAATTCCAAACGAACTTGGAGATAGCTGGTTCTCTCCGAAATAGCTTTAGGGCTAGCCTCGGAATTGAGAATGATGGAGGTAGAGCACTGTTTGGACTAGGGGCCCATCTCGGGTTACCGAATTCAGATAAACTCCGAATGCCATTCATTCATATCCGGGAGTCAGACTGTGAGTGATAAGATCCATAGTCGAAAGGGAAACAGCCCAGACCACCAGCTAAGGTCCCAAAATATATGTTAAGTGGAAAAGGATGTGGGGTTGCACAGACAACTAGGATGTTGGCTTAGAAGCAGCCACCATTTAAAGAGTGCGTAATAGCTCACTAGTCGAGTGACCCTGCGCCGAAAATGTACCGGGGCTAAACATATTACCGAAGCTGTGGAGTACACCTTTAGGTGTATTGGTAGGAGAGCGTTCTAAGGGCGTTGAAGGCAGATCGTGAGGACTGCTGGAGCGCTTAGAAGTGAGAATGCCGGTATGAGTAGCGAAAGACAGGTGAGAATCCTGTCCACCGAATGACTAAGGTTTCCTGGGGAAGGCTCGTCCGCCCAGGGTTAGTCGGGACCTAAGCCGAGGCCGACAGGCGTAGGCGATGGACAACAGGTTGATATTCCTGTACTCGTTGTTTTTGTTTGAGCAATGGAGGGACGCAGGAGGCTAAGGAATGCAGACGATTGGAAATGTCTGTCTAAGCAGTAAGTCTTGATAGGAGTCAAATGCTTCT
>NZ_JBFOFG010000027.1:0-1515 GCF_040887165.1 Enterococcus sp. C65
GGCTCTTTGTCAATAAGGACTGATGAGTGGTGTAAAATCAAATCTGGGTCAGAATGAACCTCATTCTGTCTCAGATTTTTTTGTTATTTCACGTCGATTAATTGATTGATCAAAAAGATCCTAATTTTCATGTTCTCAAATGATTTAAATCCGTAAGCTACACGTTTGATTGTCTTTATATGGGTATTCTTTGCTTCTATTTTTCCATTAGAGTAAGGGTAAATCAGTGCATTGGTAATTCCTTCTTCATAGGACAGAAGGTTTTGAAGTTTCGCTCGAAAGCGGTCATCTAGCGTTTCTGGAAGTTCTTTTAATAAGGAGAAAAACAAGTTGGAATCTTTGAGACGAAAAGCTTCCGTCAACTCGTGAAAAACAGTATATGCCTCTTTGAGCGGTGTGGAAAAAGCAAGTAAACGATCAATCATCATTGCCTCGGTGAGAAGTGGGTATTTAGGTGCTCGGAAACTTCGCCAGGTTTTGTACTCATAATGATTCATGTTTTCACGATTTTTTAAGAGGAAGCGCCAGTTCTTTTTCAATTTTTCGGCTTCCTTAGATTGACCAACCTCACGTAGTTCTTTCATTTCTCGGATACGAAAGTCGTTGAATGCCTGATTCATATGTTTGACGACATGAAAGCGATCAATCACAAGTTTCGCATTTGGTAAAACGCGTTTGGTGAGCTGGAAGTAGGCGGCGTTCATGTCTGTCACTAGGAATTCTACCGCTTCGGGATTGGTACAGTTTAGAAAATAGTTGGTTAAATAAGGCAATTTGCGTGTCGGTAAAATATCAATTAGTTTACCTGACTCGCCATCTGCACAAATAAAGCTCATCTTATCCTCCATGCAAGTGTGAGAACGAAATTCATCGACCATTAAAACCCGAGGTAGAATCCTCTTGGAAGACGTTGGTAAATAGCATTTTAGCTCTTTCAAGGTACGAATAACGGTAGTTAAAGATACCTGACAAATTTTCGCAATTAGAGATAAAGAGACTTTTTCAGTTAGGAGAGAAATCATTTTGAATCTGACATGATCGGCAATGGAATGCCTGGGACGGACAAAATAACTCTGAGCAGTCCAGTGGCTTCGACAGTTTTTACAGGTATAACGTTGCTTTTTTAAGCGCATGACCATAGGCATATGATTGTATTGATCAAAACGGATCATCGTTTTCTTCTTACCATTTTTTACAACAATTGACTTGCCAAACGCATCGAACACGGAAGAACCGCAATTTTTACAAGCACACGGAGGAGGAGAAAGAACGGCATCAATGATTAAGGTATTCTTCTTTTGGAAGGTTTCGTAAGTAACCTCGGTAATCGTTAAATTTTTGTCTATTAATCTTAGCATTTTTTTGATAGAATCATTCATAGAGCATATCGTCCTCTCAGTTGGTTTGGTTGTGGTGATTTAATCATACTAGAGAACGATATGTTTTTTAATAGCAAAAATGAAAATGGGACTGAAGAATCAATTCTGATTCATCAGTCCCATAAATTATAGAGCC
>NZ_JBFOFG010000029.1:0-1210 GCF_040887165.1 Enterococcus sp. C65
ATCTGGAAAAGTAGTCGCTCCGGAAAATTCTGGATCCTTATTTAATAGTACATTTCTTAATTTAACTGAAATCGAAGGGTTAAGTCAACTGGATACTAGTAAAGTAACAAGGATGAATTCTATGTTTGCCGATATGAGCAACGTAACAAGTTTAGATTTAAGTGGTTTTGATACCAGTAAAGTAACAAGTATGAGTTCTATGTTTTTCAATATGAGTAGCGTAAAAAGTTTAGATTTAAGTGGTTTTGATACCAGTAAAGTAACAACTATGGCTCAAATGTTTGCCCATATGAGCAGCGTAACAAGTCTAGATATAAGTGGCTTTGATACCAGTAAAGTAACAAGTATGTTTGGGATGTTTAACGATATGAGTAACGTAACAAGTCTAGATTTAAGTAGCTTCGATACCAGTAAAGTAACAGATATGAGAATTATGTTTAGTGGTACTCCACTTAAGAAATTAATTCTAGGAGATACGTTTAAATTTGTGACATACAACGGATATAACGCAAATCTTACTTCTGCTTGGAAGCGAGAAGATGGCAAAGGGAAGGTTTATACAGCAGAAGATTTCATGAATAACTATGGCACCGGTGACTTGACTGCTGGCACGTATGTTTCTGCTACAGGATGGTGGGGTACCAGTCCGTATAATTTTGATAAAAACACAGGAACATTGACGATCGAAGCAGGCGAATTAAGTGGCTATAAAGAATCACCATGGAACAGCGACAAAGTAGATATTAAAGCCATCAAGAAAATTGTCTTGGCTGGAAAAGTAGTTGCTCCGGAAGATTCTAGATACTTATTTAGTACAAGTACCAGTGGTAAGGATCTTACGAATGTAACTGAAATCGAAGGGTTAAGTCAACTGGATACCAGTAAAGTAACAGATATGAGTTATATGTTTTTTGGTATGAGCAGTGTAACAAGCTTAGATGTAAGTAGCTTTGATACCAGTAACGTAACAACTATGAGTTATATGTTTTATGGTATGAGCAGTGTAACAGGTTTAGATGTAAGCAACTTTGATACCAGTAAAGTAACAACTATGGGTTATATGTTTAAAGGTATGGGTAGCGTAGCAAGTCTAGATTTAAGCAACTTTGACACTAGTGAAGTAACAATTATGAGTAAAATGTTTGATGATACTCCACTTAAGAAATTAATTCTAGGAGATACATTTAAATTTGTAGAAACAGATGGAAAA
>NZ_JBFOFG010000030.1:0-1069 GCF_040887165.1 Enterococcus sp. C65
AACGCAAGTCTTACTTCTGCTTGGATGAGAGAAGATGGCAAAGGGACGTTTTATTCAGCAGCAGATTTCATGAAAAACTATGGCACTGGTGACTTGACTGCGGGCACGTATGTTTCCGTTGAAACAGGCACGTGGGGTACCAGTCCGTATACTTTTGATGAAAACACAGGAGTATTGACGATCGAAGCAGGTGAGTTAAGTGGCTATAAAGAATCACCATGGAACAGTGGAAAAGTGGATTATGAAGCCATCAAGAAAATTGTCTTGTCTGGAAAAGTAGTGGCTCCAGAAAATTCTAAATTCTTATTTACTGCAAGTGCCGCTGGTAAGAATCTTACGAATGTAACTGAAATCGAAGGGCTAAGTCAACTGGATACCAGTAAAGTAAAAAATATGAGTTGGATGTTTGTCGATATGGTTAGCGTAACAAGTCTAGATTTAATCAACTTTGACACCAGCAACGTAACAGATATGAGTTATATGTTTGACGATATGGTTAGCGTAACAAGTTTAGATTTGAGCAACTTTGACACTAGCAAAGTAACAACTATGCAGGATATGTTTAAGGACACACCTCTTGCTAAATTAACACTAGGCGATCACTTTAAAGCGGTTGGAGACACTGGTTTATCAGCACCGAAAGCACTGAACGAAGGGGATCAGCTGACAGGGAATTGGATTCGTGAAGATGGTCAGTCCAAAGGCTATTCACCTGCTGACTTTATGACAAATTACGGCACTGGGGATTTAACGGCAGGAACTTATGTGGCAGAACTAGTGAAAAGTGAGTTGAAACCACAAGAATATCATGTAGGAGATGTCAATATCACTGGAACCTACACAGGTGATATGTCTCTCGGCCGATTAACCGTTAATGGCAAAGTTGTTAGCTGGGGCGGTAGCTTCAAAGATGGTCAGTTCAGCTATTATGTCGGTGTTGGAAAATTAAAAGTCGGCGACAAAGTCGTATTAGATGGCTACAACAAAGAGAAGGAATTGATAGATTCCAAAGAGATTGAAGTGATTTCCGAATCTTCAGGATCAATTGATCAGGTGGACACTTATAAGC
>NZ_JBFOFG010000031.1:0-869 GCF_040887165.1 Enterococcus sp. C65
CGTAACATGTAGGTGAAATATTTCTTCAGATGATAAGTAGTAGAAGAAGCTTGATTGATTTCCTCGATCAATGAAAGAAATATATACAAAAAAACGTTATGGTAAACGCTCAAAATTCAAGAATATTAATTGGGAATATTGAGCGTTTATGCTTGCTTAGAACAAGTAAAATAAACGCTACAGGGGAGATGATTAATACAATTTTGTCAGCTTCGGTAACAAAATGGACATTGGAAAGAGACATCAATTGAAAACAGGGGAAACACCTAAAGCTGATGAAGTGGTATTGACGAGAAAGTAATAATCAAAAATAAGAGCAAAAAAGGAGTAAATATGAGTAAGAAAAAATTAACAGCAAAACGTAAAAAACAGCTATTAACGATGTTTGCGGTGGCTGGTGTGATGGGAAATACCGGGATTGCACCAACGATGGCATTAGCGGATACTTTGACACCAACAGCTGAAACTTCTACTGAACAAACACAGGCGAATGAAGCAAAAGAAGCCATCGATCAAACGATACAAAACGTCACAGATCCGTTAGTAAACCCAATGGATTCAACCACTACAGCTAGTGATTCATTAGCAACAACTGATGAAGCAACGGATGACACTCAAGACCAAGCAACAGCAGCGACTGCCGAAAGTGAAGGGGATGCAACTAATCCAACAGCGGAAGCGCCAAAAGTAGCGCAAAAATCGAACGTGGCAGCAGCTTCTAAGATAACTGGCACATGGGGTACCAGCTCGTATACTTTTGATGAAAATACAGGAGTATTGACAATCGGAGCAGGTGAGTTAAGTGGCTATAAAGAATCACCATGGAACAGCAAAAAAGTGGATAGTAAAGCCATCAAGAAAATTGTCTT
>NZ_JBFOFG010000032.1:0-808 GCF_040887165.1 Enterococcus sp. C65
GGTTCTGTTGCAAAGTCTCAAAAAGGTCATTAGTTTTTCAAGATGATTCTTATTTAAGCAGGGATTCCTAATAGTCCTTTGATTTCTGTACAGACGGAAAAGCCAAAAAGAGACCCTTCTTTTCGGCTTTTTTTATAAATTCCTCGAATCGCTTCCATGCCTTTAATCGTGGTTGAGGCTGTTCGCAAACTTTGGTAAAATTTGTTTCTTCGCTTAATTGGACGATGGTCTTGTTCAATCAGATTATTCAGATACTTGATTGTTCGATGTTCTGTTGTTATATACAGTCCATTTTTCTGAAGCTTTCTGAAGGCACTCTTAATAGAGGGTGCTTTATCCGTTACTAGAACCTTTGGTTCTCCAAACTGGTTCTTCAGTCGTTTTAGAAAAGCATACGCAGCCTGTGTGTCGCGCTTTTTCCGTAACCAGATATCTAAGGTTAAGCCATCTACATCGATAGCGCGATATAAATAATGCCACTTTCCTTTAATTTTGATATAAGTCTCGTCCATTTTCCATGAATAAAAGGACTGTTTGTTTTTCTTTTTCCAAATTTGATAAAGAATCTTTCCGTATTCTTGCACCCAACGGTAAATTGTGGTGTGACAAACGTGAATTCCTCGGTCATACAGAATTTCCTGCACTTCACGATAACTCAGGTTGTACCGAAGATAGTAGCCGACGGCTACGATAATCACGTCTTTTTGAAATTGTTTTCCTTTGAACTGAGTCATCTTCATTCCTCCAAGCTATCTTTTTCAATTATTTTACCTCAAAATGAGCTTATCGGAAACTTTGCAACAGAACC
>NZ_JBFOFG010000033.1:0-791 GCF_040887165.1 Enterococcus sp. C65
TCGCCACATTCGCCATGGCAGGGGCAGCAGGAATTGAACCCACACTAACGGTTTTGGAGACCGCTGTTCTACCTTTAAACTATGCCCCTATGTAATGGAGGAGAGTGGATTCGAACCACTGAACCCTAAGGAACGGATTTACAGTCCGTCGCGTTTAGCCACTTCGCTACTCCTCCATGGTGGCGCGGGACAGAATCGAACTGCCGACACACGGAGCTTCAATCCGTTGCTCTACCAACTGAGCTACCGCGCCAAATTTTAAAATGTATTAATTGAAAAAGAATGACGGTTCCGACGGGAATCGAACCCGCGATCTCCTGCGTGACAGGCAGGCATGTTAACCCCTACACCACGGAACCAGTTCATTATGGAGGTTAACGGGATCGAACCGCTGACCCTCTGCTTGTAAGGCAGATGCTCTCCCAGCTGAGCTAAACCTCCATTTTTCAATTAATGACCCGTACGGGACTCGAACCCGTGTTACCGCCGTGAAAGGGCGGTGTCTTAACCGCTTGACCAACGGGCCAGGAAAATGTTACGGAGAGTAAGGGATTCGAACCCTTGAGACAGCGTGAACCATCTACATGATTTCCAATCATGCTCCTTCGGCCTCTCGGACAACTCTCCAGAGTGAAAGAAGCTCATTACTCTTTCTCATAAATGAGAACTCCGGCAGTAGGACTCGAACCTACGACATCATGATTAACAGTCATGCGCTACTACCAACTGAGCTATGCCGGAATCACCTTGTTCGTTTTTTACAACGAACACACACATAAGATAATCTTATG
>NZ_JBFOFG010000034.1:0-720 GCF_040887165.1 Enterococcus sp. C65
GGCGGTCTGGACGGGACTCGAACCCGCGACCTCCTGCGTGACAGGCAGGCATTCTAACCAACTGAACTACCAAACCATGATTTTAGTTTTTTTAATTGTCGACTTTGAAAATTCAAAGTCAATTGCGGGAGCAGGATTTGAACCTACGACCTTCGGGTTATGAGCCCGACGAGCTACCAGACTGCTCCATCCCGCGATAATATAATTGCGAATCAACTACTTTATAGTAACTCACAAAGTAAGGAGGATAAGGGATTCGAACCCTTGCACGGTTTTACCCGCCTGACGGTTTTCAAGACCGTTCCCTTCAGCCGGACTTGGGTAATCCTCCAATATGGAACTTACAACGTCACTATGGACCTTGTAGGACTCGAACCTACGACCGGACGGTTATGAGCCGTCTGCTCTAACCAACTGAGCTAAAGGTCCAGGCTCTTTAAAAATCGCGGCGGAGGGGATCGAACCCCCGACCTCCCGGGTATGAACCGGACGCTCTAGCCAGCTGAGCTACACCGCGAAAAAAGATATTCATTATTCAAATGAAATGGAGCCTAGCGGGATCGAACCGCTGACCTCCTGCGTGCAAAGCAGGCGCTCTCCCAGCTGAGCTAAGGCCCCGTGTGAAAATTATTATCTATCGGGAAGACAGGATTCGAACCTGCGACCCCTTGGTCCCAAACCAAGTGCTCTACCAAGCTGAGCTACTTCCCGTTGATATAA
>NZ_JBFOFG010000035.1:0-618 GCF_040887165.1 Enterococcus sp. C65
TATGGCGCGGGACAGAATCGAACTGCCGACACATGGAGCTTCAATCCATTGCTCTACCAACTGAGCTACCGAGCCAAACGGTCTGGACGGGACTCGAACCCGCGACCTCCTGCGTGACAGGCAGGCATTCTAACCAGCTGAACTACCAGACCATATTTAGTTTCTTATTTGGTGACTTTGAAAAATCAAAGTCAATTGCGGGAGCAGGATTTGAACCTACGACCTTCGGGTTATGAGCCCGACGAGCTACCAGACTGCTCCATCCCGCGATAATATAATTTGCGAATCAACTACTTTGTAGTAACTCTCAAAGAAAGGAGGATAAGGGATTCGAACCCTTGCACGGTTTTACCCGCCTGACGGTTTTCAAGACCGTTCCCTTCAGCCGGACTTGGGTAATCCTCCAATATAAAACTATAATCATGACCCGTACGGGATTCGAACCCGTGTTACCGCCGTGAAAGGGCGGTGTCTTAACCGCTTGACCAACGGGCCAGGTAAAATATTGAAACGGAGAAGGAGGGATTTGAACCCTCGCGCCGGTTTCCCGACCTACACCCTTAGCAGGGGCGCCTCTTCAGCCACTTGAGTACTTCCCCAAAACCAATAAGATTTTGT
>NZ_JBFOFG010000036.1:0-600 GCF_040887165.1 Enterococcus sp. C65
ACAGAAACTGTTTGGTTTTCAGCCAATAAGTTGCCACTTCCATCATAGAAATTCATTGTTACTTGATCATCAGCTTTGATTAGATCTGGCTTCACATAATAACTGATTGCCCCATCCTTAAAGCTCCCACCTTTACTGATCAGTTTACCATTGACAAATAAGTGTCCTTGGTGGACTTGGGTATCAGAACCATAGGCTCCTTTGATCGTTTGTGTGCCGATTTTATAAGTCAATTCGTTGATTTCAGCTGTTGGTGTTTGAATAGTGACATCAATCTCTGATCCTGGAATTTGCTGTCCTCGATTGTTGGCACCCATCAAGACTACTTGATCATCTTCTGACACTTTAAGGTTTCCTACATAATAACTGAACTTGCCATCTTTGAAGCTACCACCTTGACTAACTTTTTCGCCATTGACCAACAAGATTCCTTGGTAAACATCGCCTGTGTAGTTTCCTTCGATCACTGTACTGATTCCCACACGATGGGCTTCTGTCAATTGACCCAGTTGTTCTCCTATAGTTACTGGTTGTGGGTCCCCTAGTGGTGTATCGAATTTATCATAGCCTTGAATCGTTGCTTGATCCCCTGCTTTGATG
>NZ_JBFOFG010000037.1:0-594 GCF_040887165.1 Enterococcus sp. C65
AATGACGATGAATCATTTTAAAGGAAAGCAATTTCAGCAGGATGTGATTATTGTAGCCGTGGGCTACTATCTTCGTTATAACCTTAGCTATCGTGAAGTTCAAGAAATCTTATATGATCGTGGCATTAACGTTTCTCATACGACGATTTATCGTTGGGTGCAAGAATATGGCAAACTACTCTATCAAATTTGGAAAAAGAAAAATAAAAAATCCTTTTATTCATGGAAAATGGATGAAACGTACATCAAAATTAAAGGAAAATGGCATTATTTGTATCGAGCCATCGATGCAGATGGTTTAACCTTGGATATTTGGTTACGTAAAAAACGGGACACACAAGCAGCCTATGCTTTTCTTAAGCGGTTAGTGAAGCAGTTTGATGAACCGAAGGTTGTAGTCACAGATAAAGCCCCCTCTATTACAAGTGCCTTTAAGAAACTAAAAGAATACGGCTTTTATCAAGGGACAGAACATCGTACCATTAAATACCTGAATAATTTGATTGAACAAGACCATCGTCCAGTAAAGAGACGCAATAAATTCTATCGAAGTTTACGCACTGCCTCTACCACGATTAAAGGCATGGAAGCCAT
>NZ_JBFOFG010000038.1:0-541 GCF_040887165.1 Enterococcus sp. C65
GTTGCTGGTGTCAAAGTTGCTTAAATCTAGACTTGTTACGCTGCTCATGTGGCGAAACATATATTCCATATCTGTTACGTTACTGGTATCAAAACCACTTACATCTAAACTTGTTACGCTACTCATACCGTTAAACATAGATTTCATATCTGTTACGTTACCGGTATCAAAACCACTTACATCTAAACTTGTTACGCTACTCATACCGTAAAACATAGATCTCATATCTGTTACGTTGCTAGTATCCAGTTGACTTAACCCTTCGATTTCAGTTACATTCGTAAGGTCACCTGTATTGCTTGTTCCAGTAAATAATAAACTAGCATTTTCTGGAGCAACTACTTTTCCAGACAAGACAACTTTCTTGATGGCTTCACTATCTACTTTGTCGCTGTTCCATGGTGATTCTGCAGAGCTACTTAACTCACCTGCTCCGATCGTCAATGTCCCTGTGTTTTTATCAAAATTATACGGACTGGTACCCCACCATCCTGTAGCAGAAACGTACGTGCCCGCAGTCAAATCACCAGTGCCATAGTTG
>NZ_JBFOFG010000039.1:0-429 GCF_040887165.1 Enterococcus sp. C65
AGTGGTTAACGCACCGGATTGTGGCTCCGGCATTCGTGGGTTCGATTCCCATCATTCGCCCTTCTTTATTGGGGTATAGCCAAGCGGTAAGGCAAGGGACTTTGACTCCCTCATGCGTTGGTTCGAATCCAGCTACCCCAGTTCTATAATTTAATTTATAGATTGAAAATAGTATAATGGCGGTATAGCCAAGTGGTAAGGCAGAGGTCTGCAAAACCTTCATCACCGGTTCAAATCCGGTTACCGCCTTAGTACTAATAAAATCAACTTGCCGGCGTGGCGGAATTGGCAGACGCGCTGGACTCAAAATCCAGTGCCCGTTGAGGGCGTGCCGGTTCGACCCCGGCCGCCGGTATTGACTAAGATGAGTACATCTTAGTTTTTTATTGAGAAATAAAATAACATTGTTTATAATGGCGAATGTGGCGA
>NZ_JBFOFG010000040.1:0-283 GCF_040887165.1 Enterococcus sp. C65
GCAAAAAGACATTATCAACTTTCAAAGAATCAACCAACAGCTCCAGAAAAACTACATACAATAGCAAATGAAGTGGTGAATTTAGACCTTAATATAGACCAGAAGCAAGAGCTTATAAGTACGCTTCCTATGTCAAAAGCAGATAGAGACAAACTTCGGAATATATTCCAAAGTAATGCAATAAATGATAAGGCAGTATCCCTGCTGATTAAAATAATAAAAAGCGATTATCAACTTTCAAAGAGTCAATTTACAGCTCCAAAGGTTTTACATGAAATAGCCA
>NZ_JBFOFG010000041.1:0-283 GCF_040887165.1 Enterococcus sp. C65
CGGCTATTTCATGTAAAACCTTTGGAGCTGTAAATTGACTCTTTGAAAGTTGATAATCGTTTTTTATTGTTTTAATCATCAGGGATACTGCCTTATCATTTATTGCATTACTTTGGAATATATTCCGAAGTTTGTCTCTATCTGCTTTTGACATAGGAAGCGTACTTATAAGCTCTTGTTTCTGGTCTATATTAAGGTCTAAATTCACCACTTCATTTGCTATTGTATGTAGTTTTTCTGGAGCTGTCGGTTGATTCTTTGAAAGTTGATAATGTCTTTTTGT
>NZ_JBFOFG010000042.1:0-268 GCF_040887165.1 Enterococcus sp. C65
TAAAAAAATCATATTATGCGGGTGAAGGGACTTGAACCCCCACGCCGTAAGGCGCTAGATCCTAAATCTAGTGCGTCTGCCAATTCCGCCACACCCGCAAAAAATATGAGCCGTACAGGGCTCGAACCTGTGACCCTCTGATTAAAAGTCAGATGCTCTACCAACTGAGCTAACGGCTCATATGGAGGTTAACGGGATCGAACCGCTGACCCTCTGCTTGTAAGGCAGATGCTCTCCCAGCTGAGCTAAACCTCCATGGATAACTTAA
>NZ_JBFOFG010000043.1:0-262 GCF_040887165.1 Enterococcus sp. C65
GGGTCTACCTTTTTGTTCGCTTTAAGTCCCAATGCTGTGTCCATTGCCTCACATAACAATATCATGTTTTCAGTCTGTACTTGATCTATAGTCTTCCCATTTATTTTAGTGTCTGTCTTATTTTCTTGTAATTTATTGGGTTGCTGTTTCAGGCTTTCGCTGATCATATCTCGAAGTGTTTTTTCATCTTCTCTTCTCATGCCAAGAGCTTCAGGAACTTTTTTCATATAATTTTGATCAAGTACACTATTCTCAATGGTAA
>NZ_JBFOFG010000044.1:0-214 GCF_040887165.1 Enterococcus sp. C65
CAATGAAACTTGATTTGTTGAGTTTAGGTTTGTTTTAGCTGGTTCTTGTGAAGTTCCGTGTGCCCTGTTCAGCAACGCTGTTTTTTCTTTCATTATTTTGATAAGGTCCTTTTTATCTTCTTTAGTAATAAAAATCACATCAACTACATTGCGTTGAGAGACTTTATCAAGGCTACTGTTAACAATAAATTCGGCCATCATAGATAGCATTTCT